>NZ_BAAAHE010000015.1:0-14944 GCF_039525035.1 Sporichthya brevicatena | reverse complement strand
GCGAGTGAGCCCTGTCGCCGGCGAGTGAAGCGCGTCCATGCGGGCGAAGACGATCACGTTGTCCGGGTAGCGGCCGCGGACGCGGTCGTAGCGGCCGGTGCAGGTGATCAGGCGCAGGTCGGCGTGCTTGCCGTCGGTGCCGTAGACGCGGTCGGTCGGGAACTTCCGACGCGGGTGGGTCTCGACCTTCTGCACCACGAAGATCACCGTCGAGCCGTCGCGGAGCAGGACGCGGATCCGGTCGCCGCGACGAGCGTTGCGGAGGGCGGCGAAGACGTCCGGACCGGTCTTGGAGTCGACGTGCCCGGCGATGACGGCACGGCCGATCTCACCCGGCTCCGGGCCGGCCTGGTACCAGCCCGCCTTGCCGTACGGGGGCGGGACGAGTTCGCGCTTCTTTCCGAGCTGCAGCGGCAGCAGCGCGGCGTCGATCTTCAGCCGGGGCAGCCGGACGCGCACGGGGGCGGCCTTCTGGTCCGGGCGGGCCGGAGCGGCCGTGGGGGGTGCCGAGGCGGCCGGGGTGGGGGCGTCGTCACCGCTGCAGGCCGCCGGGACCAGCAGGGCGGCCGAGAGCACGGACGCGACCGCCCACCGGCGCAGCCGGTGGGCGGTCGGGGTGGTGCAGGTCACTCCGTGGGACGCTGGCGCAGACCCGTCGCAGCGAGGGCGAGACCGGTCGCCGCGGTCAGGGCCAGCGGAACGGTGACGTCGACCGACGTCACGGCCGTCGGGCCGCCGCCACCGGTGTCGACGCCGCCGACCGGGGCCGGGCCGTCGTCGTCGCTGCCGTCACCGGCGGGGGTGTCGACACCGCCGATCGTCGGGTCGTCCTCGTCCCCGCCGGGGGTGACGTTGTCGTCGACGGTGGGAGTCGGGTCGGTGCCGGGGCCGCCGTCGGGGGTCACCGTGGCGTCCGGGGTCGGCGTCGGCGTGGCCGCGGGGGTCGGGGTCGGCGTGGAGCCCTGGGTCCCGGCGCACTCGACCGTGAGCCGCTTCTGCTTCGAGCCCTGGCCGACGGCGCCGTTCTCGACGGCGTAGACCTTGTACTCCCCGTCCGGCAGCGTGATGTCGGCGGAGCGCGCGTTGCCGTTGGCGTCGGTCGTGACCGAGCCCGAGAACTCCGGCGTCCCGCTGGGGTTGTTCGGGAATGGCGGGCCGTCGTGGATGACGAAGTCGACCTCGTCGTTCGGGTCGAAGTTGAAGAACGCGATGTAGAACGGGCAGTCGGGCTTCGGCTCGTTCTTGTTGGCGTTCTGTGGCGTGCTCGCCGAGTGGATCTTGATGTCACCGTTGTTGCCGGGCGGAGCCGCGCCGGCGACGGCGGACTGCGGCAGCGCGACGGCCGTCGCGAGCAGCGTTCCGAACAGCAGAGCTGCGCCGGCGCGAGCGCCAACAGCACGCAGGGGCATAGGGGCCTCCGAGGTGGGCGTGTGGAGTGTGTTGGAGGGGCTTGGTCGGCACCTCGGCCTTCAGCGGGGCAACTTCGCACATCGGAAGGCCGCTCGGCCAGTTCTGTCGGTGTGGCGACGTACCGTGGGCGCGTGAGACCCACCACGGACTTCGAGCGGAGTACGGCCCCGTTCCGCGTCGTCAGCGAGTTCCAGCCCTCCGGGGACCAGCCGGCCGCGATCGCGGAGCTGGCCCGGCGCGTCCGGGCGGGGGAGCAGGACGTCGTCCTGCTGGGCGCCACCGGAACCGGCAAGTCGGCCACGACGGCCTGGCTGGTGGAGGAACTGCAGCGCCCGACGCTGGTGATGGCGCCGAACAAGACGCTGGCCGCGCAGCTGGCGAACGAGTTCCGGGAGCTGCTCCCGCACAACGCGGTCGAGTACTTCGTCTCCTACTACGACTACTACCAGCCCGAGGCGTACGTCCCGCAGACGGACACCTACATCGAGAAGGACTCCTCGATCAACGAGGAGGTCGAGCGGCTGCGCCACTCGGCGACGAACTCGCTGCTGACCCGGCGGGACGTCATCGTGGTCGCGAGTGTGTCCTGCATCTACGGCCTCGGCACGCCGCAGGAGTACGTGGACCGGATGGTCCGCCTCAACGTCGGCGACGAGATCGACCGGGACGACCTGCTCCGCCAGCTCGTGACGATGCAGTACACCCGCAACGACCTGGCCTTCACGCGCGGGACGTTCCGGGTGCGCGGCGACACCGTCGAGATCTTCCCGGTGTACGAGGAGCTCGCCCTCCGGCTGGAGTTCTTCGGCGACGAGATCGAGCGCGCGATGACGTTGCACCCGCTGACGGGTGAGGTGATCCGTGAGGAGCAGAGCATCCACGTCTTCCCGGCCACCCACTACGTCGCGGGCCCGGAGCGCATGGAGCGCGCGATCAAGGGCATCGAGCTGGAGTGCGAGCAGCAGCTCGCACGGCTGGAGAAGCAGGGCAAGCTGCTGGAGGCGCAGCGGCTGCGGATGCGTACGACCTACGACATCGAGATGATGCGCCAGGTCGGGTTCTGCTCGGGCATCGAGAACTACTCGCGGCACATCGACGGCCGCGAGGCCGGCAGCCCGCCGCACACGCTGCTCGACTACTTCCCGGACGACTTCCTCCTCGTCATCGACGAGTCTCACGTGACGGTGCCTCAGATCGGTGCGATGTACGAGGGTGACATGTCGCGCAAGCGCACCCTCGTCGACCACGGGTTCCGGCTCCCGTCGGCCATGGACAACCGCCCGCTGAAGTGGGAGGAGTTCGTCGAGCGGATCGGGCAGACGGTCTACCTCTCCGCGACGCCGGGTCCGTACGAGCTCGGCCGCGCCAACGGTGTGGTGGAGCAGATCATCCGTCCGACCGGCCTGGTCGACCCCGAGATCGTGGTCAAGCCGACCAAGGGGCAGATCGACGACCTGGTCCACGAGATCCGCGCCCGGGCCGAGCGCGACGAGCGCGTCCTGGTCACGACGCTGACCAAGAAGATGTCCGAGGACCTCACCGACTACCTGCTCGAGATGGGCATCCGGGTCCGGTACCTGCACTCCGAGGTCGACACCCTGCGCCGCGTGGAACTGCTGCGCGAGCTGCGGATCGGCGAGTTCGACGTGCTCGTCGGCATCAACCTGCTGCGCGAGGGTCTCGACCTGCCCGAGGTCTCCCTGGTGGCGATCCTGGACGCGGACAAGGAGGGCTTCCTGCGTTCCGGGACCTCGCTCATCCAGACGATCGGCCGCGCGGCCCGGAACGTCTCCGGCCAGGTGCACATGTACGCCGACACGATCACACCCTCGATGGCCAAGGCCATCGACGAGACGAACCGACGCCGGGCGAAGCAGGTCGCCTACAATCTCGAGCACGGGATCGACCCGACCCCGCTGCGGAAGAAGATCGGCGACATCCTCGAGCTGATCGCGCGCGAGGACGCCGACACCGCCGAGCTCATCGGTGGCGCCGGACGCCAGCGCAGCCGCGGCAAGACGCCGGTGCCGGGTCTGTCCTCGAAGGTGTCGGCGGAGGCCGGCAAGCACGCGGGCGATCTCGCGACAATGCCGGCGATGGATCTCGCGGACCTCATCCAGCAGCTCAACGACCAGATGCACGCCGCCGCGGCCGAGTTGCAGTTCGAGCTCGCGGCCCGGCTGCGTGACGAGATCAAGGAACTGAAACGCGAGTTGCGAGGCATGCGAGAAGCCGGGTCGTCGGCCTGATCTGTCGTACGCTGCGCCAATGCGGAGATTGGCGGGGATCGTGTTGGCCGCGGCGCTGCTCACCGGAGCGGCCGCGTGCGGGGGAGACGACAAGGACCCGGTCGGCAGCGACGTCGAGGTCGGGACCGAGTCGGGCAACCTCAAGCCCGAGGACGTGCGTGCCTCGGCGTCCGAGGTGGCCGACGGCTGGCGCGAGCTGAAGCGCTACGCCGACGACGTCGTCGCCAAGCTCGGGTCGGACGAGGCGGCGCTGCCGGAGCTGCAGGAACGCCTGCTGACGATCTGGGAAGCCATCCTCGGCTCGGTGAAGGCCAACGACCCCGCGACCTACGACACCGCCGACCCCGCCCTCAAGACGTTGATGTCGGCCAAGGGCTCCGGTGCCAAGGCCGAGGCCGAGAAGGCCGCCGACGTCGTCGAGGACGCGGGCGACGCGTACCTGGAGAAGTTCCCGGCCTCCGGGGCGGGGGCCTCGCCGTCGAGCAGCAGCTCGTCCGACGACAGCGACGACGACAGCGGCTCCGACGTCAAGTCCGACGACGACCCGCCGCTGTCCTACTGAGCGGCCGGCTCGACGCTCAGAACTCCTCGTAGGCGACGTCGGTCATGCCCGGCGTGCCGGGGCCGTAGACGTAGCTCATGCGGGCGTACTCGGGGGCGGCGTAGGTCGCCCGGCTCCCGGCCGGGACGACGATCGTCTGTCCGGGGCGGACGATGTGCGTGTCACCCTCGGACGTGACGTGCAGTTCGCCCTCCAGCACGGTGTTGATCTCCACGTGCTGGTGCCGATCGGTGAAGGCCGCGCGTGTGAGCGTCCACTCCCCGACGGTGATGCCGTCCACCGACACCGATGCCCCGCCGGTCAGGCGGGGCATCGATGCGGAGGGGGTGGTCGGCACGGTGGTGACCGTGACGCGTTCCATGACGGTCGATCAGTCGTTCAGCTCGTCCGGCTGGAGCATGTACTCACCGATGAAGCTGTACGTCTGGTCGGCGTTCAGGGGCTGGTAGAGCGCCGCGCAGGAGTCGCGGTAGAAGCGCTCGAAGATCGTGCCCTTGCGGAAGGCCGACCCACCGACCATCGACATCGCCTTCTGCGCCATCCACGTCGTGTTGGACGCGATGGTCGTCTTCGCCAGGCCGATGTACGGCACCCGGAGCTCGATCGGCCACTCCTCGTCGTAGCCGTCGATGACGTCGTTGCAGGTCTGCCACAAGATGCGGCGGTTCTGCTCGACCCGGACCGCCATGTCGCCGACACCGTCGATGATGTGGCCGACCTGGCCGACCTTCACGTCCGACGCCGCGATCGCGCCGAAGACGGCGCCGAGGTGCTTCTTCGCCAGCGTCGCGCGGGTCTCCTCGAGGATGCGCAGCGACATTCCGTAGTAGATGCTCGCGAAGAGCAGCGAGGCCCACTCGAGCGAGGAGAACAGGCCGGTGCGGTTCTCGCACACGTAGTTCTCCTCGGGCACGTAGAACCCGTCGAAGACGATGACGTGGGTGCCGGTGGCGTGCATGCCGAGCGCGTTCCACGTCTTCTCGATGCGGACGCCGTCACCGATGCCGTTCTCGTCGACCTCGAAGTCGTTGATGTACATCATCTCGGCGGCGACGCGCTCTTCGAAGTCCGTCGGGATGTTGCCGTCGGCATCGGTGATCGTCGCGCTGCTGACGACGATGTCGGCGGCCTCGCCGAGCGTGCCCCACATCTTCTTGCCGTAGATCTTCCAACCGCCGCCGGGCTGCGGGATGGCCTTCGTGTCGGCGAGACCGGAGAAGCCGGCGCGCTGCTCGGACCACGGGCCGAAGATGATCGAGCCCTCGTTGATCTTGTCCAGCCACTTCTTCATCTGGACCTCGCCCATGTTGCTCATGACGATGCCGAGGGTGATGAAGTGCATGTTGTAGGCGAGCGTGATCGCCGAGTCGCCGCGCGACATCTCGGTGATGACCTTGGACAGCTGGAGGATGTTGCCGCCGGGGCCGCCGTAGGCCGGCGGGACGATCAGGGAACCGAGCCTCGAATCCTTGAACAGCGGGATCGTCGGGTAGGCGAACGTGTTCTCGGCGTCGTACTTCATGCCGATCTCACGGAAGTACTCGGAAAGCTCCTGGGCCTTGGCGAACCAGGGCTCGAAGTCCTCGTCCGACAGGGTGCGGCCGTGCTCAAGAGTCATCGGGGTCTCCGATCGAATGGGTCGTGCGAGTGGGTGGAAGAGCGTGTGGGGCCGTCAGCTGACGATCAGGTCGTCGCGGCCGTCGGCCTGAAGGGTCGCGAGGTAGGTCTCGAAGATCCCGCCGGTGAGGGGGAGCAGCTTGAGGGCGACCGAGCGCTTGCCGTCGAGCTTGACCTTGCGCTGCGCCATGGCGAGGGTGAAGTTGAGCTTGCCCTGCCAGAACCGGTTGCTGTTGTCGCTGGACATCCGCAGCTGCACGTTGTGAGGGACGCTGTCCGCGGCCGCGCCGGTGAGAACCTTCTGGCCCTCCCAGTCGATCGTCATCTCGCAGTCGGGGTCGGTCTGGATCAACCGGATCACGAGGCCGGTGCCCTTCGTCGCCTCGATGAACTTCGGGTCGTTGACCGCGGCGGTGAATGCGCCGCCGATGTACTTGTAGACCTCTTCTGCGTCCTTGAAGACCGCCATCGGGCTTCCCTTCGCATCGTCGTAGCGGGCCATCTGCCTGACTGAGTGAGAGAATCCCGGGGCGCCGGGGAAGGCGGGAGAGTAAGGAACTACTCCCTCGAGTGACCGGCGGCACTCTGGAGACGACGAGGTCGAGGAGGCGGTGGTGGCGACGGACCCGCACGCGGCGCGCGCCGACCTCCTGGCCGGTCGGACCTGGCCGCTGTCCGGTCGCGATCGTGAGCTGGAGAAGGTACGCGAGGCTCTGCGCGGCCAGCGGGCGCGCAGCGTGGTCGTCGTCGGTCCCGCCGGGGTGGGCAAGACGCGACTGGCCCGCGAGGCTCGACGACTGGTCGAGGCGGCGGGCCGTTCGACGCTGTGGGTGACGGCCACGCACTCGAGCGCACGGACGCCGCTCGGTGCCTTCGCCGCCCTGCTGCCCGAGGCGGTGGGTTCCGCCTCGACCGACACGCTGCAGGACCTCCTGCGCCGCGCGGCGGTGCAGCTGGTCGAGCGGAGCAAGGGCCGGCCGCTGGTGCTGTTCGTGGACGATGCGCAGCTGCTCGACGAGCCGTCCGCCGGGTTGATACATCAACTGGTCGCGACCGAGACGGTGCTCGTGGTGGCGACGGTGCGCAGCGGCGAGCGTGTTCCGGACGCCGTGACCTCGCTGTGGAAGGACGACCTCGCCGACCGCGTCCAGCTCGCGCAGCTGGAGCAGGAGGCGGTCGAGGTCCTGCTCACCGGCGCGCTCGGCGCCCCGGTCGACCCGGCCGCCGTCGTCGAGTTCACGACGCGCAGCGGCGGGAACGTGCTGTTCCTGCGTGAGCTGGTGCTCGGTGCGCTGGCCGACGGGACGCTCGTCGCGGAGGAGGGACTGTGGCGGCTGCGGGCCGCGCTCGCGCCCTCGGACCGCTTGGTCGAACTGGTCGACGCCCGTCTGCGTGACCTCGATCCGGCCGCGCTGGATCTGCTGCGGCTCGCGGCGTACGCCGAACCGCTCGGGAGCCGCGAGCTCGAGATGGCCGGCGGGCTCGACGCCGTCGAGACGCTGGAGCAGCACGGCCTCGTCGTGTGCGAGCGGGACGAGCGCCGGCTGCAGGTACGGGTCGCCCACCCGGTGTACGCCGATGTCGTCCGGCGGCACACCTCGGCCGTGCGACGCGGGGTGATGGCGCGTCAGCTCGCCGACGCCGTCGAGGCGGCCGGCGCGCGGCGGCGCGACGACGTCCTCCGCGTCGGTATCTGGCGCATGGAAGGTGGTGGCGGCACGAACCCGGACGCACTGCTGCAGGCGGCGGTCACGGCACGTTGGCGCTACGACTTCGCGCTGGCCGAACGTCTGGCGCGGGCGGCGGTCGACGCCGGTGCCGGTTTCGAGGCTCGGTTGCTCGCTGCGCAGACCGTCTCGTTGCAGGGGCGGCCCGAGGACGCCGTCGACGAGTTGTCGGTGCTCGTCGAGTTCGCGCGCACGGACGCCGAGCGCGCGGAGCTCGCGGTCGTCCACATCGAATGCCTGTGGATGCAGCTCGGCCGGACCGGCGAAGGTCTGCGGGTGGCCGACCGGGCGGAGGAGGCGATCTCCGACCCCGAGCTGCGCGTGAAGGTCTCAGCCCGTCGTCCGGGTCTCATGCTGTCGAACGCGGGCCCCGGCCCGGCGGCCGAGGCGGCCGCGGCGCTCGCCCCGCTCGCGGACCCGCTGTCGGCGTCGTGGCTGCGTCTCGTGGAGGCGTACGGCCTCGGCCGGCTGGGTCGGATCGACACCGCGCTCGAGGGGTCCGCCGAGGGTTACGCGGCGGCCACCGAGCTGGAGCCGGGGGACTGGTACCCGTGGTTCTACCTGTTCACCCGCTGCGAGGCGCTCGCGCACGCCGGCCGTTACGCCGAGGCGGAGGCGTTGGCGCGCGCGGAGTACGAGCGCGGCCTTGCGGAGGGCAGCAGCGAGGCGCGGGCGTACTTCCTCTGGCACCTGACCCGGACGGTGCGGGAACGCGGCGACGTGGACGGCGCGGCGCGGGCGGCGCGCGAGGCGATCACGTTGCTGCACCGCATCGGTCGCCGCGGGTTCGAGCACAGCCTGCGGTCCACGCTCGCCCTCGCGTTGGCGCTGGGCGGTGACTTCCGCGGGGCGACGAGTGCGTTGGTCGCGGCGGACGCACTCGGCGTCGACCCGCCGCAGTGGAGTGCGACGGAGCACGCGGCGGCCCGGGGCTGGGCGGCGGCGGCCGAGGGCCGGCTCGGTGCCGCCCGTGAGGAGCTGACGGCGGCGGCTGCGATCGGCGAGCGCATCGGTGACCTCGTCGGGGCCGCGGCCGCGCTGCACGACATCGCGCGGCTGGGCGACCCGAAGGCTGTCGCGTCCCGCCTGCGGGCGCTCGCGGCCGACCTCGGCGGCGAGCTCGCGCCGGCGCGGTGCCGGCACGTCGACGCCCTCGCCGAGGGCGACGGGGAGGCTCTGGAGCAGGCGGCCACGGAGTTCGACCGTCTCGGGGCCTCGCTGCTCGCGGCCGAGGCGGCGGCGGACGCGTCGGGGGTGTGGGAGCGTGCGGGACGTGGTCAGCGGGCCGCCCGGGAGTCGCAACGGGCGGCCGCCTTCGCGCGGAGCTGCCCCGGCGCCTCGACGCCGGCCCTGATGGCGCTGTCGACCCGGGAGCCCCTCACCCCGGCGGAGCGGGAGACCGCGCTGCTGGCGGTGTCGGGCCGGACGAATCGCGAGATCGCCGAGGAGCTGCAGCTCTCCGTCCGGACCATCGACAACCGCCTGCAGCGGATCTACACGAAGCTTGGGATCTCCCGCCGCTCCGAACTGGCCGACCTCGTCCGCTGACCTCTCGTCAGCGAAGGACGATGAAGGGCCCGGCACCAACGGTGCCGGGCCCTTCGGTGAGGCCGCGTCAGACTCCGACCGTCTCCCGGTGCGGAACCTCTTCCCGGCGGCGGCCGGTCGGCTCCTCGGTCGGCTCGAGCGGCTCGGGCAGGAACTTCGTCGCACCCAGGACGGCCAAGGCGCACAGGCCGTACACCAGGAACGTGGCCACCCAGATCAACTCACTGGCGAAGGTGACACCGCCTTCGTCGTCGAGGTGCAGCGCCACGATCAGCGGGGCGCCGATGCCGACGTTCGTCCCGAACATGGTGAACGGGTGCGCGTACAGCAGGCTCGCCATGCCCCACCCGGACCTGATGCGGCGCCACAGATTGACGGCCAGCACCGTGAACAGGATGGTCTGCGTGCCTTCGAGGACGCCGATCACGAACGGGTAGTTCCAGATCCGCATCTCGTAGGGGCCGTAGTACGTGTACACGTTCGTCCCGGTGCCGATCACCTCGAAGACGCAGGAGGTGACGATCTCGAGACCCCAGATGCCGAAGAGGAACTTCGGCGTCGCCAGGCCCTGGTACATCCTCCAGCCCGCGTAGAGCACGGGGCCCGCGTAGAGGATCAGGTAGCCGCTGTGGGTCCACACCGGCTGCACACGCTCGAAGGCGGTGAAGTGCGAGTACATCGCACCCTGCTCGCCGTTGTGCGCGTCGTAGAACCAGAGGTCGAACAGGACGTCGTAGATCGGCTCGGCGAAGGCGCCGATGAACACGCCGAGTGAGGCCAGCACGAAGAAGGAGGTGCGGTGGGCGCGGCCGAGGTAGAAGGCCCACACCAGCATCGCGACCGTGATCCCGTAGCTGCCCCATGTGAAGACGTGTTGCCAGGCCATGTCCAGCTCGCGCTGCATGACCTCCTCGGGTACAGCACCCATGCGGTCTCCCTTGACGAAGTGGGCCGGAACGGCGGACGGTCAACGGTAAATCGCGATAAACATTGCGGCCTCTCCCTACAGTGCCGACTTGGGTAGCCATTAGTGGTAGAACGTCCCCATGACGTCCTCGGCGCCGCTGCTGGAGCAGGCGGCCGAGCTGCGCGAGCGGGCGGCGGGAGCACTCGCCGGGGGTGGTGGACGACAGGACCGGGCCGAGCGGCATCGGCTGACCGCCGCCCTGGGGGACACGACGGCGAAGCTCGCCGCGGCCCTGCGCCGCCCGGCAGCGCCCGGGGTGGACCTCGGAGCGCTGGGGCGAGCCCTCGCCGACCTCACGCGGGCCGGGGCGGACCTGGCCGAGGATGCGGTCTCGCGCCGTTTCGCGGCTGTCGACCGGATTCACGAGAGCCTCGGCCGTCTGCGGGCGATCACGGACGTCGGCGAGTTGCTCGAGGCGGCCGCTGCCGAACTCGCGCACTGCTGCGATCTCGACCGGACCGTGGTCAGCCGACGCCGCGGGTCCACCTGGCGAGCGGAGGCCGTCTGGATCTCGCCGGACGTCGATCCCGACGTCGCCACCCGCACGCGGGCCTACCTCACCGAGCAATGGATTCCGCTCCGCGCCGGGACGTTGGAGAACGACCTGGTGCGTCGCCGCTGTGCGGCGTTGGTCTCCGCCGACGACACGGGCGTCGACCGTGAACTCGTCGACACGGCGGAGAGCGTGGGCTACATCGCCTCCCCGGTGATGCCGAGCGGAGAGGTCATCGGCTTCCTGCAGGGCGACCGCTGGGTCGGTAGCCGGGAGCTCACCGACCACGACCGGGACAACCTCTGGACCTTCGCAGAGGGGTTCGGGCTCATCTTCCAGCACCTGGTGCTCTCGCAGCGGCTGGACCAGCAGCGCGCGCATCTCCGCGAGACGTTCCTGGCCGCCGAGCGCAATCTGGCGGAGTTGAGTTCGGCGGAGCTGTTGCTGGCCCGACGGGAACGGCCGCGGCCGACCGGGACGGAGGGCGCAGGGCCGGCCGGCGCGGTGCCGCTGTTCAGCCGGCGGGAGCGAGAGGTCCTCGAACTCATGGTGGCGGGCGCACGGAACACCGACATCGCGGAACGGCTGGTGATCAGCGAGTCGACGGTCAAGGCCCACGTCAGTCGGGTGACGCACAAGCTCAAGGCGACCAACCGGGCCGAGGCCGTGTCCCGATTCCTCCTGCTGGAGCGTGGTCGTGCCGCCGCGCCCTGAGGCCGTCCGTCGCCGGCGAGCTCATGCCGCAGCGGTGAACCGCTTGCGCGGCCTGGCGGAGTTCCTCGACGAGGACCTGCCGATCTCGCCGTCCGGCCACGATGTCGATGCGGTGTCCGACGCGGCAGCGGAGCTCGGGGAGCGTTGCCTCGCGCGCCTGGCGGCGGCCGGCATCCCGGATCCGTCGCTGGCGGCGACCCTCGCTGATCTGCAGGAGCTGTACGCGCAACTGCGGCGGCAGGAACTCGCTGATCGGCACCTGCGGTTGGCCGAGTGTGAGCGCGGTCTGGCCCGGCTGCGGGGGGCGCCGTACACGGCGGACCTACTGGATCAGGCCGGTGCCGAGGTCGCGCGCAGCTGCGGGCTGCAACGCGTCGTCCTCTCGCGGGTCGAGGAGGGAGCGTGGACGCCGTGGATCGTCCACGCGGACGCCGGGGATCCGTGGTGGACCTTGAACGGTCGGGTGCTCGAACTGCGTTCAGGTTCGGGTCCCGAAGGCCGGGTGGTCGCGGAGCGCAGGGCTGTCCTGGCCGGCGAGCGGGCGTGGGCTGACGCCGACTGGCCGGACGGGCCGCCCTACGTAGTGGCCCCGATCGCCCCGGCGGGCACCGTCATCGGGCTGCTGCACGGCGACCACGGCCCGGACGGACCGGCCTGCGACGCCACCGATCGTGACGTCCTCAGCCGGTTCGCCCAGGGTTTCGGGCACCTGTACGAGCGGACGGCGCTGCTGGAGAGCATGCGGTTCCAGCAGCAGCAGTTGCGGGACCTTCTGGCCGTGCTCAACGCGACGACCGAGCAACTGACCGAGTCGGCGATCGAGCTCACGGCGGCCCTCGGCGCCGACCCGGTGCCACCGATCCCGCCCGCCGCCGCGGTGCTGGACGATCGCCTGGCGGCGCTGACCGGGCGGGAACGGCAGGTGCTCGAACTGGTCGCCCGGGGAGCGCGCAACGTCGAGATCGCGGAGCGGTTGGTCATGAGCGAGGGCACGGTGAAGGTGCACGTGAAGCACATCTTGGCGAAACTGGGGGCCTCGAACCGGTCCCAAGCAATCGCGCTCTACCTCGGACGACAGTCGCCAGCGATGTGAATCATGGATAACATGGCGGTGCGGTCCTCGGCCGCGCCCCGACGAAAGGACCCACGCCCATGTCCGGCCTGATGTCGCAGCTGGTCACCGATCTGGCGGCGGAGACCGAGATCATCGAGCACATGCTCGCCGGGCTGTCCGACGCCGACTGGGACCGGCCCACGCCGGCCGAGGGTTGGGCGATCCGCGATCAGATCTCACACCTCGCGTACTTCGACCAGGCCGCAGCGCTCGCCATGTCCGACCCGGAACGCTTCAAGGCCGAGGCCGCCGAGCAGATCGCGGGGGGTATGGACTTTCCGGACCGCATCGCCGTCGAGTGCCGGTCGATGCCGGTGCCGGAGCTGCACGCGTGGTTCCGCCGGGCTCGGCTCGACCTGATCACGCAGGCGGGGGAGCGCGACCCGAAGGAGCGCGTGCCCTGGTACGGCCCCGCGATGAGCATCGCGTCCTCGGTGACCGCGCGGATCATGGAGACCTGGGCGCACGGCCAGGACATCGCCGACACCTTGGGCGTGACCCGGCCCGCGACCGAGCGCCTGAAGCACGTCGCGCACATCGGCATCGGTGCGCGCGCCTACAGCTACCGCGTACGCAAGCTCGAGGCGCCGGAGGAGCCGGTGCGCGTCGAGCTGACCGCTCCGGACGGCAGCCTGTGGACCTGGGGTCCCGAGGACGCCGAGAACCGTGTCACCGGTGATGCGCTCGAGTTCTGCCTGGTCGTGACGCAGCGTCGGAATCTGGCGGAGACTCAGCTGGTCCGGACCGGCCCGGTCGCCGAGCAGTGGATGGCCATCGCCCAGGCGTTCGCCGGCGCCGCCGGCCCCGGTCGCCCCGCCCCCGCCGCCGCGCGCTGACCAGCTCGTCAGAACGGCGGGTTGTTCTCGTCGAAGTCGGCGGTCCTCGAAGCAGCCCGGGCCCAGGGTGTGGGTGGGGGTTGTTCGAAGTCGGGGGGTTCGTCCCCGACCGGTGGGGGTGGTCGGGTGATGAACACCTGCCCGGTGGGGGTGGTCCAGGTCAGGACCCCATGCTCGTCCTGCGAGCACTTCCAGCCGGGCATGTGTTTGATCCGATGCCCTTGCCACGTCGGTGGGTGGTTACGGAAGGTCTCTGCGCGGTGATGGTGCTTGCACAACGCCGAGAGGTTGAAATAGACGGTCCGCCCACCGATCTCGAAGGCGATGGTGTGGTCGAGTTCGCACCGGTCGGCGGGGATCCGGCAGCCGGGGAAGCGGCAGTGCTTGTCCCGCGCCCGGATCGCCCGGCGCAGCCTGGCCGGGGGCCGGTAGATGTCGGGGCGGGAGTTGTAGTCCGCGAGCAGCGCGGCGATGTCCACCGGCACCGACGGGTGATGCACGGTCAGGTCCGCCTTGGCCCGCGCCCGCGCCGCCGGGATCCGCTCCCCACCCTGCACCTGCACGAACCCGGAGTCCGCGTCGCTTGAGGTGGAGGTCGAGGGCGTGGACTGCGCGCTCGCGTGCAGGTGGACGACGTAGCCGACGCGGGGGTCCTGGGTGCCGGGGCGGGTGATCAGGTCGACGACGGCGTCGGCCTTGCGCTGGTCCAGGGTCCGCGGGTCGCCGGGGACCTTCTGGCGGGCAGCGGCATCGATCACCCCGTAGACCGCCATGGCCTCCTCGCGGCCGGCAGCAGCAGGGAGATCCAGGCCATCCCGTCCCCCGCCGGCGACATCGAGACCCGGCGTTCGGTACGGGCCCGCTCATGGCGCTTGCGGGCGGCGGCCGGGTCGAGCTGCTCGACCCGCTTACGCACATGCCGGCCGAACGAGGCCGGGGTGGAGTTCTTCGCGCGTTCGAGGCAGTCCCGTTCGATGCGGGCGGCATCGGCGACGTTCAGGTCCCGGGTTTCCTCCCACAGGACCTTCGCCATCCGTTCGGTGATGACCCCGGCCTCCAGCGCCTTGAGCGTCTCGGGCAGGCGCCGCAGCAACCCGGAGGCGAAGTCCGACCGGGCCCGGGCCGCGGCCGGGGACAGGTGCAGCACCGCACCGAGCTCGGCGGCGGCGGAGGCCTCCGCGGCCTCGATCACCGCCTCCAGCTCCTCCCGACTCGCACCCTCGGCCGCGGCCTCGGCGACCGCCACCGCGGCCTGCTGCGCCCGCGCCATCGCGAACTCCGCCATCCCCCGCAACTCCGAGCCGTTACTCCGCGCCGCATCCGCGCGCGAGCGGACCACCCGCTGGAGCATCCCGTCGGTGGTCGCGTACTCCTGCTCCCACAACGCGAACGCGGCCGCTTCCCGCTCCCGCCACCGCGCCTCATCGGCGGCGGAGAACACGTCCTCCGCCGGCGGACCCGACGCGAACACCTCGTCCGGGACCTCGTCCCACACCCGCGCCGCCGCCTCGGCCAGCACCCGGGCCATCGTCGCCTCTTCGTGTTCGGGCGGCGGACCCTCGACCGGGACGTCCCACAACTGCGAACGCAGCTCAGCGAGGTCGATCGCGTCGACCTCACCCGGTTCGATCAGTTGCTCGAACATATGTTCTGCATATCTGCTTGAGTGCAGTAACCCTTACCAGTCCGGGGAACTGACGATCAGTT
>NZ_BAAAHE010000014.1:137884-256021 GCF_039525035.1 Sporichthya brevicatena | reverse complement strand
CCGGCGCGTCGCCCGCGCTCCGAATAGACCGCGAGAACGGCTTTGTTCAGGAGAGTCCTAGGCGGGTCGCCTACACGGTTTCCAGCAGCAGGACCTCGCCGGTGTCGCCGTCGACGGTGATCGACTGACCCTCCCGGATCCCGGTGGTGCCGTCCTTGACGTTCACCACGCACGGGATCCCGATCTCGCGCGCCGCGATCGCGGAGTGCGACATCGGGCCGCCGACGTCGACGACGACCGCGGACGCCTGGAAGAACAGCGCCGTCCAGGCGGAGTCGGTGCCGGCGGCGACGATCACGTCACCCTCGTCGAGGTCGACGGCGGACGGGTCGCGCACGATGCGGGCCCGGCCGGTGTGGCGGCCCGGGCTGCCCGGCGCGCCGACGAGCCGGTCGCGGCCGGCGGCGTTCTCGACCGGGGGCAGGACCCCGAGCCCGCGCCAGCGCTCGGGGGTGATGACCGACAGCGCGCCGGGGCGGGCGTCGATCATCTCCGGCAGCGGCAGGTCCTGCGCGAGCTCGTGGGTCCGGCGGCGACGGGCGATCCGGTCGGCCAGGTCGGCGACGGGGCGGCCCTCGAGCTCGTCGAGGAGTTCGGCCAGGCGGAGGTGGTGGACGTCATCGGGCGTGGTCAGCCGGCCGCGCTCGACCAGGCGCCGCGCGACCTCGCGGACGACGAGCCGGATCGAGTGCGTCTGCATCGCGAGCGGGACCTTGCCGTTCTCGCGCCAGCGCATGTGGGTCTCGGCCATCGCGAGCAGGCGGCGGAAGACCACCCAGCGCCGCCCGGCCGCGGCCTGGAGCTTGGCCCGGGCCTCGTCGCGGACCGCGGTGGAGTGCTCCGTCCGCGGGGCGGAACGGGCGATGAGCTTGTCCAGCGTCTCCGGGTCGTCACGCCAGGGCTTCGCGGAGAGCTCGAACTCGTTGAAGCCGCGGAAGCCGAACTGGTCGAGGAACTCCTCACGCGTCAGCGTCCCGCGCGCGACGTCGCCGAGCGCGGCGGTCGCCTCCTGCATGTGGATTCCGCCGAGGCCGGTGACCGCCGCGGTCAGCAGCCCCGTCGCCTCCTCCCCCGCGAAGCTCGCGGCCATCTCGTTCGCCTTCTTGAAGATCGGCGCGGAGATGACGCTGGCGAGGACGTGCGGGACGCGGGCCCGCGTCGCCTCGTCGGTGTGCGCGCGCAGCCGGCCGAGGAGCTCGGCGTCGGAGACGGCGGACCAGTCCCGGTCCAGGTCGACGCGCAGCCGGGCGTGGGCCGCGACGCGGTCGCGGGCCGAGTGCTTCGGGTAGCTGCGCAGGGCCTTGGAGAAGTTGACGCCGATCTTCGCCAGCGCCAGCGGGCTCGCACCGCCGGTGGCGGCGGCCGGCGGGGCGTCCGGATCCTCGGCGACGCCGAAGTAGTCGCCGTAGACGCCGGCGCGCGACCAGCCCGGGAGGTTGTCGGCCATCGCGGCCGCCGGCTCGACGGCGAAGGTGTACCAGCCGTAGAAGACGGCGTTCCACGTCCAGGGGCCGTGGTCGGGCGCGACGCCGAGCACCTGGGAGAACGCGACGCCGATCCCGCGCTCCATCGGCAGGCCGATCAGGTCCTGCGTCAGCGGCGTGATGGGACGCGGCCACTGGTCGTTGGCGTTCGCCCGGGTGAACAGGCCGGGCTCCGCCGGCCACGTGCAGAGCTCGGTGTCGAGCTCCGTCCGGTGCTGATCCAGGTACCGCTCCAGGGCGTCGCCCATGTCCACCCCTCGCCCTCGAATAAATCGGTAGCTAATATAGCGTTAAGTGACGCGGTCACAAGGTGTCCGCTCGACTCGGGAGACGCGTATGAAGCTGGCCGGCACGCACGCCCTCGTCACCGGGGGGTCCCACGGGATCGGGATCGAGATCGCGCGGGAGTTCGTCGCGCGCGGAGCCCGGGTCACCGTCCTGGGCCGGGACAAGGAACGCCTCGCTGCCGTGGCGGCCGAGTACGGCGCGACCCCGCTGGTGGCGGACCTCGCGGACCCGGAGCGGCTCGCGACCGTGCTGTCCGAGGCGGAGGCCGCGCTCGGCCCCGTGGACGTGCTGGTGAACAACGCGGCGCTGGCCGCGGTCGCCACCGCGGACTCCATGTCCGCCGCCGAGACCCGCCTGCTGATGGACGTCAACGCGACCGCCCCGATGGAGCTGTGCCGCCAGGCGCTGCCCGGGATGCTTGCCCGCCGGCGCGGCCACCTCGTCAACGTCTCCACGCTCGCCGCGGTGAGCGCGGTCCCGGAGTTGTCCGTCTACGGCGCGAGTAAGGCCGCCCTGCACCAGTACACGGCGGTGCTCCAGCGCGACCTCAAGGGCACGCCGCTGACCGCCACCCTCGCCACCCTCGGCGAGGTCGCCGGGACGCACATGATGGAGCAGGCCCGCCAGTCGCCCAAGATCGCCGCGGTCTCGAAGCGGCTCGCCCGTCTGCTGCCGGTCCTCACCCCGCCCGAGGTCGCGCGCCAGCTCACCGACGCCGTCGAGCGCGACGCCCGGTACGTCACCATCCCCCGCCGCCTCAGCCCGGTCGTGACGATCCGGAACCTCCCCTCGACCCTGAACGACCTCGCGTTCCTCGGCCTCCGCACCTGACCGCGCCGCTCCACCACCCGCCGCTGTCAAAAAAGGGTGACACCCCTTACTGCGCAGTAAGGGGTGTCACCCTTTCTTTTCCACAGGCTGCCGTCGACGAGTCATTCGGCGAGGAAGTCGGGGAGGCGCTTCTCCTTCAGGGCACGCAGGCCGACGCGGATGTCCGGGTGCTTCAGGGCGGCGTTCATGTCCTGCACCGAGCGGGTGTAGGCCTCGTCGAGGGGGCCCCAGGCGTCGACCATGAGCTGACGCTTCATCATCCGCAGCGACTCCCCCGAGCTGTGGCGGGCGAGGGAGGTCGCGAACTCCAGCGCGGCGGGGAGCACGTCGTCGGCGGCGTGGACGGACTGGACCCAACCGAGGTCGCGGGCCCGCTCGCCGTCGCAGATCGCCGCCGTGTACAGCAGGATCGCCGCGTTGGTGACACCGATCTGACGGGGCAACAACCAATTGATGCCGTACTCCGCCGGGAGGCCGAGGCGGGCGAACGAGGTCGTGATCCGGGCGTCGGCGGCGGCGAAGCGGAAGTCGGCGTAGGTCGCGAGGACGAACCCCGCGCCCGCGCAGGCGCCGCGGATCGCGGCGATCACCGGCGTCGAGATCAGCAGCGGCACGACGTGATTGCGTCGCATGCCGTCGGGCGCACCCTCGGGGTACGGGGGCAGCGGGAGCTTCTCCGGCTGGTACGAGCCCCCGCCGTCGGAGATCTTGTTCAGCGACTCGGAGTGGGCGCCGGCGCAGAAGTCGCCGCCCGCGCCGGTGAGGACGACGACGCGGACGGCTGGGTCGGTGTCGGCGTGGTGCAGCGCCCAGCGGTACTCCACCGCCATCCGCCCGGACCACGCGTTGCGTCGCTCCGGGCGGTTCAGCGTGACGGTCGCGACGCCGTCGGCGACGGCGTAGTCCAGTTCGGCGAAGTCGCCGGGTTCCATGACGTGCTCCTCAGGGCCGGAACTCATTGACCGTCAGATAACCACCTGCGTCGACGCGCAACTGCATCCCGGTCACGTAACGGGACTCGTCGGAGGCGAGGTACAGCACCGCGTGGGTGATGTCCGCAGCGTCCACGAACGGGGTCGGCATCGGGTGGATCACCCCGAACACACCCTCGGCGTCCTCACGGGTCGGGTGCTCGAGGTCGCGGCGGAACTGCCGGTAGATCGAATCGTTCTGCAGCATCGGGGTGTCGACGTTCGTCGGGTGGACGGCGTTGACGCGGATGCGCTCCGGCGCGAGGACCGTCGCGAGCTCGTGGATGTAGTGCGCCAGCGCGAGCTTCGCGTACTTGTACCCCGCCGATCCCGGCCCAGCCTCGTCGTAGGCCCGCCGGGGACGCAACGCGACCAGCGACCCGGTCGCGATCACCGACGCGCCGGCGCCGAGGTGCGGCAGCGCCGCGTGGACGGTGTTCACGACCCCGACCAGGTTCACGTCGACCGTGTCGGCCCACGCGGTGCGCGGGAGCTCGGCGCCGAGCGCGGTGATCCCGGCCTGGGCGACGACGACGTCGAGGCGCCCGAGTTCGGCCACGCCGTCGGCGACCGCGCGGCGGAGCTCCGCCCGCTCCCGGACGTCCACCCGCAGCGCCACCACGCGCCGTCCGGTGGCGGCGACGAGCTTCGCGGTCTCGTCGAGCTCGTCCGGCGTCGCGAGCGGGTACGGCACCGAGTCGATGTCCGCACACAGGTCGAGGGCGAGAATGTCCGCGCCCTGCTCGGCCAGGGCGATCGCCTGGTGCCGCCCCTGACCCCGGGCGGCCCCGGTGATCAGGACAACCTTGCCGGCGACGCGACCGCCGCCGGGAGAGGTCATGCCGACTTCGCGGCCGGCAGCTTGCCCTGCACCGCGATGGACTGCCGCGCGATCCTCCACTCGCCGTCGACGCCCCGCAGCTCCCAGTCGTAGTTGACCGAGAACCCGCCGGAGCCGAAGAAGACGAGCATCTTCATCCGCGCGGTGGCGCGGTCGCCGTCGATCGTGGAGTACAGGCTCGTCGGGTGGTGCGCGATCGCGGTGGGGAACGACTTGTAGAAGTCGAGCAGGTCGTCGTGCCCGGTCGCGACGCGGCCGTAGACGTCCTGCGCGTCGAACACCCCGTCCGCGGTGTACAGGTCGACGACGGCGTCCCAGTCCGCCCGGTCGCAGAGGTCGGCGTAACGCGCCGCGAGCTCGTGGATCTCCAGCTTGTCCATCACAGTCCTTTCAGCGTCTCGACCAGGACCCGCAGGTCGTTGAGTTGGTCGTCGAGGTGGGGCTTGCGCAGTTCGACGACGAGTTCGTCGACGCCGGCGGCAACGTAGCGGGTGGCCCGCTCGCGGATCCGCTCCGGCGGGCCGAAGAGCCCGATCGCGTCGACGTAGTCGTCGGTCACGGCCGCCTTCGCCGCCGCCCGGTCCGGCGCCGCGCGGAGCGCCGCGACCATCGCGCCGAAGCCCATGGTCTCCGCGGCCGCGGCGTAGAAGTCACCCATCCCCCGCAGGTACAGCGCGGACCAGCCGCGTTCCAGGGCCCGCACCGCCTCGGCGTCACCGACGGCGGCCGGGACGGTGGGCGCGACCGCGACGGCCCGGTCGTTCCCCGCGAGCCGCTTCGTCAAAGGGAGCGCGAACGCCGGCTCGTCCGGGGTGAACGGCGTCGGCGTCCACCCGTCGGCGACGTCGGCGGTCAGTTCCTGGTTGCGCGGGCCGAGCGCGCCGACGTAGACCGGCACGGGCGGCACGTCGCCCGGCAGGGCGGTGCGCAGCGGCCGCCGGTCACGGTGGGAGACGGGCTCCCCCGCGACCACGGTCCGGACGGCGGCGACGGTCTCGCGGATCCGGGCCAGCGGGCGTTCGAACGGCACCCCGTGCCAGCCCTCGACCACGTGCGGACCGGAGGTCCCGAGCCCGAGGCGGAACCGCCCGCCGGAGACGTCCTGGAGCGTGGCGGCCATCGCCGCCGTCGCCGCCGGGGTGCGGGCGTACACGGACGCGACGTGCGTCCCGAGCGCGATCCGCCGCGTCCGGGCCGCGCACCAGCCGAGCAGTGCGGAGGCGTCCACTCCCCAGGGCTCGCTGACCCAGAAGCCGTCGTAGCCGTACTCCTCCGCGGCGAGCAGCAGCGGCTCCAGCGCGGCGGTCCCGGAGTAGCGGACGCGGACCGAGAGGCGCACGAACTCACCGCCTCCCGGAGCGGCCGACGCCGGAACGGGGGAAATCGGCAGTAAAATGACCGCTTACACCCCGGGTGGAGATGTCATCTCCACCGATCGGCCGGAAGGAGCCGCCGCGATGTCCGAACCCGCGGCCCCGGTCGACCCGGCGGAGCCGGCCGCCAAAGGACGCGGCAAGGCGGCCGAGGTGGTCGCGGCGGAGCTGCGGCGCCAGATCGTCGCCGGCGAGCGGGCGGAGGGCGAGATGCTCCCGCCCGAGGCCGAGATGACCGCCGAGCTCGGCGTCTCGCGTCCGACGCTGCGTCAGGCGCTGCGGATCCTGGAGACCGAGCTGCTCGTCACGGTCCAGCGCGGGCGCCGGGGCGGGACACGCGTCAACCGGCCCTCGCCGCAGGTCGCGGGGCGCTACCTCGGCAACGTGCTGATGTTCCACTCGACGTCGCTGGACGACGTCCACACCGCGCGCCTGCTGCTCGAACCGGCGGCGATCGCCGACCTCGCGAGCAACCCGCCGAGCCAGGACCAGATCGCCAAGCTCCGCGAGCTGGTCGCCGCCACCCGCGACGAGACCGACTTCGCGACGCTGTGCGCGGTCGGCGGCCGGTTCCACACCGAGCTGGTCGCGCTTGCGAACAATCCGCCCCTGACGCTGTTTCAGGAACTCGTGCAGCAACTGATCGACGCGCACACCGCGCGGTTCGAGAACCAGCGGCTGCGCAGCCGCGAGCCCTCGCGGTCGCAGGAGGGCATCGACGTGCACGAGCAGGTCGTCGACCTGATCGAGGCCGGGAAGTTCGCCGACGCCGCGAAGGTCTGGCGCGACCACCTGGAGTTCATCCACCGCCGGCTCGCGCAGACCGTCGACACTGCGAGCGTGCTCGACCTGGAGATCTGAGCCGCTCACCGCGCGGCCTTCTCCGCCAGCGCCCGGACCGCCGGGCGGTCGACCTTGCCGTTGGCGACCTTGGGCAGCGCCGGGACGACGAGCACGTGCCGCGGCCGCTTGTACGGCGCGAGGCGGGGCGCGACGGCGGCGAGCACCTCCTCCGCCGTCGCCGTGGTCTCGACGACCGCGACGGGGATCTCACCGAGCTTGTCGTCCGGCAGCCCGACGACCGAGGCCTCGCGCACCCGCGGGTCCTCCGCCAGCGCGGCCTCGACCTCCTCCGGGATGACGTTGAAGCCGCCGCAGATGATCGTGTTCTTGAGCCGGCCCGTGATGTACAGGTAGCCGTCGTCGTCGAGGTGGCCGAGGTCGCCGGTGCGCAGCCAGCCGTCGTCGTCGAGCGGGCTCGCGCCGGGTTCGGCGCCGAGGTACCCGGACGTCGTCGAGCGCGAGCGCGCCCGGATCTCGCCCTGCTCCCCCGGACCTGCCTCGGTGCCGTCGGCGCGGACGATCCGGACCTCGACGCCCGGCAGCGGCCGCCCGACCGAGCCGGGGCGACGCCGCCCGGCGAGGACGTCCTTCGCGCTCTCGACCGCGATACCGCCGAAGGCCTCGGTCTGCCCGTACGCCTGCAGGACCGGGACGCCGAAGCGCGCCTCGAACTCCTCGCGCAGCGGCGGAGGCAACGGGGCCGTGCCCGAGCCGACGTACTTCACCCGGCCGAGGTCCTCCCCCGGTTCGAGGGCGTCGAGCAGCAGGCGGAGCATCGTCGGATTGAGCGTCAGATTGTCGATGCCGTGGGCGTCGATGAGGCGCTTGGCCGCGCGGCCGTCGAACTTGCGCAGCAGCGCGATGCGGCGTCCGACGTAGAGCGCGAAGATCAGCCGCACGACGCCCGCGGTGTGCGAGAGCGGGTTCGCGATCAGGTTCGGCGGCTTGCTCTCGTCGGCGAGCGGACTCAGCGAGGTGTCGGAACGGAAGGCCGAGACCGTCGCGCGTACGTTGGACCACGCGTTGTCGTGGGTCAGTACGACGCCCTTGGGCGCACCGGTCGTGCCCGAGGTGAGCAGGACCAAGGCGGGTTCGGCGCCGACGTCGCGCGTCGGCGCGGTGTACTCCGCGGCCTCGGCGCCCGGGTCGGTGCGCGGGATCCGGGCGAACGGGACGACGGGCACCTCGAGCTGCCCGCCTGCGGGGTCGTCGGGGTCGAGCACGACGGCCGTGACGCCGAGGGTCGCCACGACCCGCGCGACCTCCTCCGGCGGGGCGGCCGGGTGCATGGGAACGACCGCGGCCTCGCGGGACCAGATCGCCGACGCCGCCGCCAGGAACCGCTCGTCGTTGCCGATCCGGAGAACGACCCGGTCGCCGGGACGAACCGCGTCCAGACCGGCCGCGACGCGCGCAGCGCCCGCCGCGAGCTGCCGGTACGTCCAGGGGCCGTCGTCCTCGACGAGGACGAATCCGGCGTCCGGGGCTTCGTCCCGGCGCCAGGCCAACAGTCGGGCCAGCGATCCGCCGGCGTTGCGCGTGCTCATCGGGCCGCGTACTTGATCGTCTGGAAAAGCGTGTACTCGTCGAGGCCCTCGGGGCCGTTCTCACGGCCGAGACCCGAGCGCTTCCAGCCGCCGAACGGGACGCCCGGGTTGGTCCAGCCCGGGCCGCCGTTGAGGTCGACGCTGCCGGTGCGCAGCCGCGTCGCGAGATCCATCGCCGCGGCGGTGTCGCGGGAGACGACGTGCCCCGCGAGCCCGTACGGCGAGTCGTTCGCCACCGCCACGGCCTCGTCGTCGTCGCGCACGTCGATCACGACGGCGACCGGGCCGAAGATCTCCTCCTGCGCGACGGGCCACGAGTTCTCGACGTCCGCCAGCACGGTGGGCCGGTAGTAGGCACCGCCGGAGAGGCGCGCCGGGAGGCCGGTCACGCGCGCGGCGCCGGAGACGACGGTGGCGCCGCGTTCCAGCGCCCCGGCGACGAAGGACTCGACGCGGTCGCGGGCACCGGTCCGGATCAGCGGACCGACCGTCGTGGACTCGTCGCGCGGGTCGCCCACGACGGCACGGTCGAGCACGGCCGCGAGGCGCTCGAGGTAGGCGGCCCGGACGTCGGTGTGAACGAGATGACGGGTCGTCAGCGCACAGCCCTGGCCGGCGTGGGTGGTGACGCTGGCGGCGCCGACGCGGACCGCGAGATCGAGGTCGGCGTCGGCGCGGACAATGAGGGCGGACTTGCCGCCGAGTTCGAGCACGACCTTGGTCAGCCGCGGCGCGGCGGCCGCGAGGATCTGCGCGCCCACGGCGTCGGAGCCGGTGAACGAGATCAGGTCGACCCGGGGGTCGGTGGTGACCGCGACCCCGACGTCGGCGCCGCCGGTCAGCACGGTGAGGACCCCCGGGGGGAGGTCGGCGCGCTGGGCCGCCTCGGCGATCGCGAGCGCCGAGTACGGCGTCCACGGCGACGGCTTGAGGACGACGGCGTTCCCGGCCGCGAGCGCCGGGCCGAGCTTCATCACGTTCTCCAGGAACGGGAAGTTGTACGGCGTGATCGCGGCGACGACGCCGTACGGCGCGCGTCGGACGACCCAGTTGCCGACGACACCGGAGCCGTCGGGGCGCCTCGTCGTCACCGGCGGGCGCGGGTCCAGTGCCGGCCGGGCGGCGAGGTCGGCCCAGTACTCCAGGTGCTGCAACGGCAGCGCCACCTGCTGCGTGCGCGCGAGGGAGACCGGGCACCCGGTCTCGGACACCACGACGTCGAGCAGGTGGTCGGGCTTGGCCGCAAGCTCGGCGAGCAGGCGGTGCAGCAGCGCGCTGCGACCCTGCGGGGTCTCGCGACCCCACGCCCCGTCGGCGGCGGCGCGGGCCGCGCTCAGTGCCTTCTCGACCTCGGCCGGACCGGCGTTCGGGACGGTCCCGAGGACCTCACCCGTCGCGGGGTCGAGGATCTGCTCGACACTCACCGCGCCCACGGGCCGGACACCGGCGTCGGCATCCCGGGCAGCAGGCCGTGGTCGGCCGGGGGCTCGGGGAACTCGGGCAGGCCGCGCTCCCGCGAGGGGAGCCGGACGCGGAACGTCCCGTAGGAGGTCCGGTCGCCGAACTGGTTGTGGCACTCGACGCGGCAGAGCACCTCGGGCCACTCGCCGGTCGTGTCGATCTCGACGACCGACCCCGTCAACTTGGTGAGGTCGCCGAGGGTGTTGAAGCCGGTGATCTTGTCGTCGCAGGCGACGAGGATCGCGTCGTCACCCATCCAGTCGGTGACGAGCTGGGTCATCCAGGCGTTGCGGAGCATGCCGTAGTCGTAGGCGCGGCGCGCACCGACAGAACGGGCGTACTCGTCGTCCCAGTGGACGCGCATCGCCGAGTCCCAGGCCCCGTCCGCGTTGCGGGAGTAGAAGCCGCCCATCCGCTGCCGGTTCTTGTGGTTGAGCCGGTACGGGTAGATCTCGTGCCGGCCGTTGCCCTGGAGCCAGGCGATGATGTCGCCGATCACCATGGGCCCGCGGTACCGGGTCTCTAGCTCCTGACCGACCGTCACGTCCTCGACGTAGCGGGTTTCCCCGCCCCGGATCGTCTCGGCCGCGTAGTGCGCGTCGACGTCGGCGATCTCCTCGTCGGTGTAGACGTGCTGGGGCGGCGGCGCCTCCTTGGTGCGGTTGCGCTTCGCGGCGGTGTCGCGCTCGGTGTGGACGAAGTCCGCGTCCCAGATCGCGATCAGCTCTCCGGCGTCGTTCCAGTACACGCGACGGCGGACGGAGAGAGCGGAGCGGCCACCGAAGCGCGACTCCTTCGGCTCGATCCCGACGTAGAAGCGGCGGACCCAGATCCGGTCGCCCTCGCGCACCGGGCGGAAGAAGCGGATGTGGTCGCCGGCCCAGAACATGTGGACCCCGGCGAGCGCTCCCTTGCCCCGGCCCTTGTCCTCCGGGTTCCGCGGGATCTCCGGGGTCAGCCCGGCGCCCTCGAGGAACCCGGGCGGGGCGATGATGCCGCCCCAGCGGCTCGCGGCCGCGTAGTCGGGCTCGGTCCAGAGCGGGTTGTCGTCGCCGAACCCGTGCGCGTAGTGGCGGATCCCGTCCCGGGTCGCCTCCTCGTTCCAGGTCGTCCACCGGCTGTAGGGCCAGTCCAGGCCGATCTTCTCCCGGAACTTCTCGATGCCCGCGTCGTTCAGCCGCCCGAACGTCACGCCCTCCGGCTCAGCCTGCTCGGCCGCCGCCTCGCGCTCGACACTGGTCGTCATCCACGCTCCTACGCTCGCTCGAGCTAAATCGTTGCATATATAACCGATTTAGCCAAGCGGCCGCCGGCGTGAAGAAAGGGTGACACCCCTTACTGCGCAACAAGGGGTGTCACCCTTTCTTGTTACTACGAAGTAAGGGGTGTCACCCTTTTATGACGGTGGCGGCGCTCAGGCGGCGCGGGCGGCGGGGACCAGGACCGGGACGGGCGGGGCGAGGGCCTCGCCGGTGGGGAGGAGTGCGCCCCCGTCGTCGAAGAGGACCACCCCGTTGACCAGCAGGTTCCAGCCCTGCTCCGGGTGCCGGACCGACACCGGGGCCGTCAGTCGCTCGTCGATCGCCGTCATCGTTCTCACCGCGTCCTCACTCGCTCGCGCCGTTGCTCGCCCTCCCATGAGACGACCGGGACGAGCCGAGCGCAGGAGTAGCGGACTACTCCCCTTCCGGGAGGACTACTCAGCGGCTCACCAGCGGACGGCCATCCCCGCGTCGACGGGGAAGGAGACGCCGGTGACCAGGCGGGCCTCGTCGGAGCACAGGAACGCGATCGCGGCGCTGACGTCCGCGGGCTCGGCCCAGGGCTCGGGCAGGACGTTGAGGTGCTGGGCGATGCGGGCGAACTGTTCCTGCGTCGGGTTCTCCTTGCCCGGGAGGAACAGGTCGTAGGTCGCGGGGTTCTGGACCATGTCCGTGTTCACCGTCGTCGGGTGGACGGTGTTGACGCGGATCCGGTGCCGGCCGAGCTCGAGCGCGAGGCCCTTCATCATCCCGACCAGGCCGTGCTTGGCGGCGCAGTAGTGCGCGCAGTTCTCGATGCCGCGCAGGCCGGCCGCCGAGCTGGTGAGGACGATCGACCCGCCCTCGCCGTGGGCCAGCAGGTGCGGCAGCGAAGCCTTGACCGTGTGGAAGACACCGGTGAGGTTGACGTCGATCATCGTCGACCACTGATGGGCCGTCAGCTCGGTCATCGGGGCGTACTGTGCGATGCCCGCGTTGCCGAGGACGATGTCGAGACGGCCGAGTTCGGCCACCCCGGCGTCGACGGCCGCGGTCAGGGCGTCCAGGTCCCGGACGTCGGCCTGCGCCGCGACGATCCGCCGGTCGGCGGCCTCGACCAGGCGCACCGTCTCGGCCAGGTCGTCCGGCGTCGCGAGCGGGTAGGGCGCGACGTCGATGTCCTCGCAGAGGTCGAGGGCGATGATGTCCGCGCCCTCCTGCGCGAGCTTCACCGCGTGGGACCGACCCTGCCCCCGCGCCGCACCGGTGATGAACGCGACCTTACCGGCCAGCCGCCCGCTCATCGGATCTCCGGTTTCGGACGCGCGCCCCCGGAGGAGAACTCGGTCTGGGACATCGGGTTCGCGAGCTGCGGGTAGACCAGCGGGACCTCGCGCGCGGCGTGCGGCGACATCGACAGCGAGTCCCACACCGCCTTCACCGTCCCCTGGATCGCGAGCGGCGGTTTCTCGGCCAGCCGCAGCGCGAGCACGTGCGCCCGCTCCCACAGCTCGGCCTGCCCACCCGGCACGACCTCGGACACCAGACCGATCGAGTACGCGCGTTGCGCACCCATCCGCTCGTCGAGGCCGAACAGCGCGATGCGCATCGCCTCCCCGAGCGGGATGCGCCGGGCCAGGCCCGCGGGCTCGAGCGCAGAGAGCATGCCGTAGGTGGTGTGCGGGTCGAAGAACGTCGCGTCCTCGGAGCAGATGACGACGTCGGCCTCGTTGATCCAGTAGAACGCCCCGCCCGCGCACATCCCGTGCACCGCGGCGATCAGCGGCTTCCACACGCGGTTCTGCTTCGCGCCGAGGAAGAACCCGGGGTCGTCGGCGCTCCACGGGTTCGGGTGGCGGTCCCGGCCGGCCTTGCGGTCGACGCCGGTGGAGAACGCGCGCTCCCCCGCCGCCCGGAGCACGACGACGCGGACGTCGTCGTCGAGACGGCAGCGCTTCCACACGTCGGCGAACTCGTCGAGCATCCGCTGGTCGAAGGCGTTGAGGACCTCCGGCCGGTTCAGCGTCACGGTCGCGACACCGTCGGCGAGGTCGAACCGGACGGTCTCGTAGCTCGGGGCCGAAGTACTCAACGCTTCATCTCCTGCGGTTCGCGCGGCAACCCGAGCACGCGCTCGGCCAGCATCGTCTTGAGGATCTCCTCGGTCCCGCCGGCGATGCGGTAGCCCATGCTGCCCATCAGCCAGCGGTTCCAGTTGAACGTGCCCCACTCGCCGGTGTCGGCGACGAAGGCGGGACCGAGCAGTTCCGCGGCGAGGTCGCCGATGAGCTTGTAGTTCGCCGCGAGCAGGACCTTGTCGATGGCGCGCTCGGCGCCGGTGAGCGTCCGCTCGTCGGTGGCCTGCATCCGCTGCTGCTGGAACCGCGCGATCTGCAGCCGGGAGTGCAGCGACACCCAGGCGTCGCGGACCGCGGGGTCGTCCGCGCGACCGGTGCGCTGCGCCAACGTCGCCAGCAGCGCCATCGCGCGGGCGTTCATCTCGTGGGACCGGTCGCCGACCGCGCGCCGCTCCCCCGCGAGCGCGGACGTCGCGACCTTCCAGCCGGACCCCGGCTCACCGAGGCGCAGGGCGTCGTCGAGCCGGACGTCGGAGAGGAACACCTCGCAGAAGCTCGCGCCGCCGGTCATCTGCCGCAGCGGGCGGACCTCGATGCCGGGGGTGTTCATCGGCACGAGGAACATCGACAGGCCGCGGTGCTTCGGGGCGTCCGGATCGGTCCGGATCAGCGCGAGCCCGATGTCGGCGAAGGTCGCGTTCGACGTCCAGACCTTCTGGCCGTCGACGCGCCAGGTGTCGCCGTCGCGGACACCGCGGGTGCGGACGCCGGCGAGGTCCGACCCCGCCTCCGGCTCGGAGAACAGCTGGCAGGCGACGGCCTCGCCGCGGTGGAGCGGGACGGCGTGGGTCGCAATCTGCTCCGGGGTCCCGGCGGCGAGCAGCGCGTGGCTGACGGTGCCGAGGCCGATCCGCAGCGGCGCCATGTCGGGGACGTCGAACTCGGCCTCGATCTCGCGGTAGCGCCGGTCGTGCTCGGCACTCAGTCCGGCGCCGCCGTGCTCGACGGGGCCGGTGATCCAGCCGAAGCCGGCCGCCCAGCGTTCGCGCTGCCAGGCCAGGGCGGCCTCGGCCTCGGCCCGCTCCTGCTCGTCCGTGGTCTCGTGGAAGAGCGCGAGCCGCTCCTCACCCGAACCCCACTCGGTCGCGACGGGGCCGCGACGGCTGCACCGGGACTCCAGGAACTCCCGAGCCCGTGCCTCGAACTGATCCAGCGTCACGTCAGCCCCACGTGGACGTTCTTGGTGCGGAGGAACTCGCGCATCCCCTCGCGGCCGCCCTCGGTGCCCCGGCCACTGGCCTTCCACCCACCGAACGGCGCGGACGGCGGCAGCCCGGCGAGGCTGTTCACACACACGTACCCGGCCTCGAGGCGGTCGGCGACGCGATGCGCGCGGGCGAGGTCGTTCGTCCAGACGTACCCGGCGAGCCCGTAGCGGGTGCCGTTCGCGAGCTCGACGGCCTCGTCCTCGGTGTCGAAGGTCGTCACGGCGAGCACCGGGCCGAAGACCTCCTCCTGCGCCAGACGGCTGGCCGGGTCGACGTCCGCGAACAACGTCGGCTCGACGTAGGCGGGGCCGGGGCCCCGTCCGCCGCCGGCGACGAGCCGGGCCGAGGCGCCCTCGATCACCCCGAGAATGCGGTCGGCCGCCGCGACGTCGACGACCGGACCCATCGAGTTCGTCGGCTCGAACGGGTTCCCGAGGCGGACCTTCGCCAGCTGCGCCGTCGCGGCCTCGAGGACGGCGTCGGCGATGCCGCGCTGCACCAGCAGCCGCGTCGGGAGGAAGCACCCCTGGCCGCTGTTCTGCACCGCGCCGAGGAGCGCCGCGAGCTTCCCGACCCGCACCGGGTCGGCGTCGTCGAACACGAGCGACGCGGACTTGCCGCCGAGCTCGAGGACGCAGGGGACGAACCGCGCCGCGGCCGCCGTGCCCACCGCGCGGCCGGCGGTCTCGCCGCCGGTGAAGCTGACCATGTCGACCTGCTCGACCAGCGCCGACCCGACGTCACCGGCGCCGCCGAGGACCGAGACCAGGCCCTCGGGCAGGCCGAGGGTGTCCGCGAGCCGGACGCACGAGAACGGCGCGAGGTCGGACGGCTTGAGCACCACCGCGTTGCCGGCCGCCAGCGCCGGCGCGAGCTTGAGCGCCGCCGCCATCACCGGGCCGTTCCACGGGATGATCGCGCCCACCACACCGTGCGGGACGGCGCTCGTGTAGTCGAGGACGTCGCCGGGCGCGACCGGCGCGACCGTGCCGCCGACCTTGTCCGCCCAGCCCGCGTAGTACGCGAACCACTCCGCGGCCTGCAGGACGCCGGCCTTCGCGGCCCGGATCGGCATCCCCATCTCGAGAGTGACGACCGCGGCGAGGGCGTCCGCGTCGGCGCGGATCGCGGCAGCGGCGGCGAACAGGGCGTCCCGCCGCCAGGCCGGGTTCTTCGCCCAGGAGGGCTGCACCTTGCGCCCCGCCGCGACGGCGGGTTCGACCTGGTCCGCGCCCGCGAGCCGGAACTCCCCGAGCGCGCTCCCGTCGCCGGGGTGGACGTACGACCGCACCTTCCCCGTGCCCTCGGTGACGCTGCCGCCGAGGAAGCACGTCCCGGCGGGCAGGAGGGCGCGGGCGGCGTCCGCCGTCATCGGTTCTGTCGGCACGTCAGATCCCCAGGCGGTCGGCGAGCAGTGCACGGTGCTGGCGCGGGTTGCCGAACAGGATCTCAGTGCTCTTCGCGCGCTTGAAGTACAGGTGTGCGGGGTGCTCCCAGGTGAAGCCGATCCCGCCGTGGATCTGGATGTTCTCCGCCGCGCAGTGGGTGTAGGCCTCCGAGCAGTACGCCTTCGCCAGCGGGGCGAGCACCGGGACCTCGACGCTGCCGGCGTCGACCGCCCACCCGACGGCGTACGCGGCCGAGGTGGAGGACTCGACCTCCAGCAGCATGTCCGCGCACTTGTGCTTGATCGCCTGGAACGAACCGATCGGCCGGCCGAACTGCTCACGCACCTTCGCGTACTCGACCGCCATCTCCAGCGTCCGGCGGGCGCCGCCGGCCTGCTCGGCCGCGAGGGCCGCAGCCGCGAGGTCGAGGGTCCGCTCCAGGGGTCCCGCCGCGCCGCCGTCCTCGCCGATCAGACGGGCCGGGGTCTGGTCGAGGACCAGGCGCGCCTGCTTCCGGGTCGCGTCGAGAGTGCCCAGGGGCTCGCGGGCGACGCCCTCCGCGCCGGCGTCGACCGCGAACAGCGTCGGGCCGGCCGCGGTGCGAGCAACGACGAGCAGCAGGTCGGCGACGTGGCCGTCGAGGACGAAGAGCTTCTCGCCGGTGAGGCGGTACTGCGCGTCGGCCGTGACGGTGACGTCGTCCGCGCGCCAGCTGCCGCTCGCCTCGGTGACCGCGAGCGTGGCGATCGTCGTCCCCTCGGCGATCCCGGGGAGGTACTCGGCGCAGGCGGCCTCGTCACCGGAGGTGAGCAGCGCGTTGGCGGCGAGGACGACCGACGAGAGGAACGGCGCGCACAGAAGGGCGCGGCCCATCTCCTCCAGCACGATCTGCAGGTCGACGAACCCGGCGCCGGAGCCGCCGTACTTCTCCGGCAGCGCCAGCCCCTGCAGCCCGATCTGATTGGCCATCAGCGACCAGACCGTCGGGTCGTACCCGTCGGCGGTCTCCATCAGACGGCGGACCTCGGTCTCCGGCGACCGTTCGGTGAGGAACCGCCGCACCGTGTTCCGCAGGGCCTCGTGCTCGGCGGTGAACGCGAACGTCCCGGTCATCGGGTGCTCCTTGAGTTGCCGGCCTCCGGGGGGAGCCCCAGGACCTTGTCAGCGATCGTCGTGCGTTGAATCTCGGACGTCCCCGCCCCGATGGTGCTCGCGCGGGTGCGCAGGAAGCCGCGTAGCCAGTTCCCGTCGTGCCGCTCGCCCGACGCGAGCGCCGGGTCGGCGGCGTCGAGCTGGGCGTACGGGCCGAGGAGGTCGACAGCGAGGGTGTGCAACTGCTGTTCGAAGACACCGTGCTGCAGCCGGATCACCGACGCGAGCGGTCCCGGCTCCCCGCCCTCCAGGACGCGGGCGAGGACCCGCTGCCCGCTCCACTCGAGCAGCCGCGCCCCGGTCACCGCCTGGGCCAGGCGGTCACGCACGTGCGGGTCGTCGGCCTGGCCGCGCCGGCGGGCGAGGTCGAGCAGGTCCCGCGTCACGCGCTGGTAGCGCATGCCCGACGCGGCCAGTGACGTCGAACGCTCGTGGCCCATCGTCGCGCGCGCGGCGGCCCAGCCCTCGTTCTCCGCCCCGATGCGGTGGCTCACCGGGACCTCGACGTCGTCGAACTCGACCTCGGCGAAGTGCGCGCCGCCGGTCATGTCGCGCAGCCGGGACGCGCGGACGCCGGGCGCGTGCATGTCGAGGGCGAGGCAGGTGATGCCCGCGGCGCCGGACTCCTGACTGCCCGTGCGGGTCAGGCACAGCATCCAGTCGGCGTGCACGGCCCCGGAGATCCAGACCTTGCGACCGGTGACGCGGTAGACGTCACCGTCCCGGACCGCGCGGGTGCGCAGCGAGGTGAGGTCGGATCCGGCGTCGGGCTCGGAGAAGCCCTGGCACCACAGCTCGTCGGCCCGCAGCAGCGGCGGGATCCAGCGCGCGCGCTGCTCGTCCGTGCCGCAGGTGAGGATCGTCGGGCCCACGATCCCGCCGATGTTGTTCGGCGGCACCGGTGCCCGACCGGCGGCCATCTCACGGTGGTAGACCGCCTGCAGCGGCAGGGGCAGCCCCATCCCGCCCCACCGCGGCGGCCACCCGGGGCCGGCCCAGCCGTGGTCGAACAGCGTCGCCTGCCAGGCCTGCAGGAACGCGAGCCGCTCCCCCGGGTCCTTCGGCGCCCGGCCGGGGTGATGCTCGGCCAGAAAGGCTCGCAGCTCGGCCGCGAGCTCGGCCTCCGTCAGGCCTGAACGGTCCGTCACGCGGACCAGACCAGGGGCAGGCGGTCGAGGCCGAAGACCCCGCCGGCGTGCATGGTGACGGTCTCGCCCGCGGCGATCTCGTAGTCCGGGATCTGCCGGTGCCAGAGCGTCAGCGCGGTGGCGAGCTCGTCGCGGGCGAGGTGCGAACCCGCGCAGCGGTGGGGCCCGGCACCGAAGGCGAGGTGCCGGTTGGCGTCGCGGTCGAAGCGGACGGTCGCCTCGTCGGCGAACTCGTCCGGGTCTTGCGCGACGAGGGCGGTCGCGAGCAGGACGCGGTCGCCCTCGCGCAGCTGGACACCGGCGAACTCGGCGTCGCGAGTGACCGTCCGCGCCGGGTTCACGAACGAGTGCACGCGCAGCAGTTCCTCGACGGCACTCGGGATCAGCGCCGGGTCGTCGACGATCTGACGCCGGTGCTCCGGGTGCAGGGCGAGGAAACGGAACGACCACGACAGCGCCGCGGTGACGGTGTCGAGGCCGGCGATGAAGAGCAGGAAGCAGAGGTTCTGGATCTCGTCGTTCTCGATCGGCCGGCCGTCGACCTCGGACGCGAGCAGCGCGGACACGACGTCGTCCCGCGGCTCGGCGCGGCGAGCCTCGATCAGCTCGCGGAGGTAGCCGTTGATCTCGATGCCGGCCTCGCGACGGCGTTCGGGCTGGTCCTGGGAGTGCAGCAGCTTGTTGTTCCAGGCCACGAACTTCGGCGCCTCGTCGACCGGCAGGCCGAGGATGTTCGTGAAGATCCGCGTCGGGAACGGCTCGGCGAAGTCGGCAAGGAACTCCGCGCGACCGCGGGGGGCGATCTCGTCGACGAGCGCGGCACAGGTCGCGTCGATGGCCGCGGTCCGCGCGGTGACCGCCTTCGGTGCGAACAGCGGCGCGATGACGCGGCGGTACGCGGTGTGCGCCGGCGGGTCGAGCTCGAGCGGGTAGAGCTTCTCCTTGCGCTGCACGTGCGCCGGGATGCCGGTCGAGGCCGAGGAGAACAGGTCCGGCTGCTGGTAGGCGCCGCGGATGTCCTCCGCCCGCGTCAGGATCCAGTAGCCGCCGTGGCGCGGACTCCACCAGACCCGGCGGTCGCGCAGCTCGCGGTACGCCGCGAAGGGGTCGACGAGGAAGTCCGGCCCGAAGACGTGGTCGACGTCGCGGACGAGCTCGGCCGGGACGTGGGCGGGGCGCTCCGGCGTCGCGTCGTAGAGCGGACGCCTCGGCCCGGCCGCCGCCCGGTCCCGCGCGGTGACGAGGAGGTCGAGACGTCGGTTCGCGGCGTCCCGCTCGGGGCCGGCCAGCGCGTCGAGTTCGCCGGTGAGCGCGGCGATCTCGGCGTCGAGCCGTTCGGTCGCCTCGTCGACGGTCAGCAGGTCGAGGTCCGACCAGTCGGAGGCGTTCGGGTCGGGCTTGCCCATCAGCTCGCCCGCGGGAAGTTGAAGAGCTCGCGGCTGTTCCACTCGACCATGCGCGCGACCTCCTCGTCGGGGATGTCGGCGAAGACCTCGATCGCGCGCTTGCGGCTGTTCGGCCAGTTCGAGTCCGAGTGCGGGTAGTCGCACTCCCAGGTGATCCGGTCGATGCCGATCTCGTGGCGGTTCTTCAGGCCGTGCACGTCGTCGATGAAACAGCCCCAGATGTGCTTGCGGAAGAGCTCCGACGGCGGGACCGCCTGGTTGACGTTCTGGTACCAGCGGTGCCGGTCCCAGACGTAGTCGGCCCGCTCGAGCAGGTACGGCACCCAGCCGATGCCGCCCTCGGCGAGCGCGACCTTGAGGTTCGGGTGCTTGTGGAACACCGGGGAGAAGATGAGGTCGGCCGCGGCGAACATCGAGTTGCAGCCGAACAGCGTGATGGTGACGGCGAACGGCGCGTCCGGCGCGGTCGTCGGCGCCTGGCCCGACGTCCCGAAGTGCAGGCACAGCGGCAGGCCCGTCTCCTCCGCAGCGGCGAAGACCGGGTCCCAGTGATCGGTGTGGAAGCTCGGCAGCCCGAGCGGGACGGGGTTCTCGGTGAACGAGATCGCCTTCGCCCCGCGCGCAGCAACGCGGTGGATCTCCTTCACCGCGGCGTCGACGTCCCAGAGCGGGAGGATCGCGATCGGGATGAACCGCTCCGGCGCGGCGGCGCACCACTCGTCGAGCATGAAGTCGTTCCAGGCCTGGACGCACAGCAGCGCGAGCGCCTTGTCCTCGCCCTGCAGGAAGACCGTGCCGGCGAACCGCGGGAAGCTCGGGAAGCAGATCGCGGCCTGGACTCCGTCGAGGTCCATGTCGATGACGCGCGCCTCGGGCTCGTAGCAGCCCGGGATCATGTCGGTGTAACGCATCGGCTCGGTGCCGAACTGCTCCGGCGGCTTGCCGGCGACGGCGTTGAGGCCGATCTGCGGGTACTTGCGGCCCTCGTAGAGCCACACGTCGGAGATCTGGCCCCGATCGTCCTCGACCTGGATGATGCGGGGACCGGCGTCGCGGTAGGCGGCGGGGAGACGGTCCTGCCACAGGTGCGGCGGCTCGACGAGGTGGTCGTCCACCGAGATCAGGTGCATGTCGTCCCGGAGCGGCATCGCGGTCACCTCGGCGGTCTCGGTTGTCCCTGGCGCTGGGTCGCTTTATCTTATACCGAATTATTCGCCCGGCAACCGGGAGGACGCATGAGAGTCAAGGTCGACCGCGAGGTCTGCCAGGGCAACGCCCGCTGTTTCGCGCTCGCCCCCGAGGTCTACGTCCTCGACGACGAGGGCTACAACGTCGGCGGCGAGTTCGAGATCGACGACGAGCACGGTGAGGCTGCCTTCCGCGGCGCCGCCGAGTGCCCCGAGCGCGCGATCAAGGTCTTCTTCGAGTAGCGCGCCGCCGCGGTCCCCGGCCGCTGTCAAGAAAGGGTGACACCCCTTACTGCGCAGTAAGGGGTGTCACCCTTTCTTGACATCGCGGCAGGTCAGGGCGGGTCGGGAGGGCGTCAGGAGCGCGGGAGGCCGAGGACGCGCTCGGCGACGAGGTCCTTGAGCACCTCGGTGGTCCCGGCGGCGATCGTCGAGGCCCGGGTGTTCAGCCAGCGCCAGGCGAGGTCGCTGGGGGCGGCGCCGGGGCCGGCCGACCCGACGGTGGCGGGGAGCCCGACGACGTCGAGGGCGGTCTCGGCGAGGGCGCGGTCGGTCAGCCCCCACGACAGCTTGATCAGCGCCTGCAGGCCGGCGGTGTCGTGGCCGGCCTCGCCCCGAGCGAGAGTCGCCTGCCCGAGCTGGCCGAGGACGCGCGCCTCGACGTAGCGGCGCACGACCTCGTCGCGGTCGAGCGGGTCGAGGTCGGCCGTCGCCAGCGCGACCTGGCGGGCGCGGTTCTCCAGCTCCGCGGCGCGGGAGAGGACGCCGGTCCGCTCGTGCACCAGCGTCCGGACCGTGACCCCCCAGCCCCCGTGCAGCGGGCCGAGCAGCGCCGACGCGGGGACGCGGACGCCGGTGAGGAACACCTCGGCGAACTCGGAGTCACCGGAGATCATGCGGATCGGACGCCGCTCGACGCCCGGCGCGTCCATCGGGACGAGCAGCACCGAGATGCCCTTGTGCTTCGGGGCGTCCGGGTCCGTGCGGACGAGCAGCATGCAGTGCGTCGCGTGCATGCCGTGCGAGGTCCAGACTTTCTGACCGTCAATCACGAATCCGTCGTCGAAGCTCTCCCCCGCTGGGCGCGCGCGGGTGCGCAGACCGGCGAGGTCACTGCCCGCGCCCGGCTCGCTGAAGCCCTGGCACCAGATCTCGGAGCCGTCGAGGATCCGCGGCAGGTGCGCCTGCTGCTCGGGGGTGCCGAACTCCATCAGCGCGGGGCCGACGTTGGCGAGCCCGAGGATGCCCGCGGGCAGCGGGACGTCCGCCGCGGCGTACTCGGCGTCGCAGGCGATGCGGTCGGCAACGCCGAGACCGCGACCGCCGTGCTCGACGGGCCAGCCGGGCGCGACCCACCCGACCGAGGCCAGCCACCGCTGGGCGGCGAGCATCTCGTCGAAGTCGGCGGCGGGGCCACGGCGCAAGTCGTCGGGCATCGAGGCGAGTACGGCGCGAAGCTCGTCAGCCGGCGTCATGAGAAATAGCTTATTCCTGATACGATTTTTTCGGCAAACGAGAGGAGCGCGCCCGTGGCGACCACGAAGCTGGAGACGATCCGGCTGCCGAAGGCCGCCGAGATCGTGGCTCGCACTCTGCGCCGCAAGATCGTCACCGGCGAGCTCGAGGCCGACGATCCGCTGCCGCCCGAGGACCAGTTGATGGCCGAGATGGGCGTCGCGCGGACCACCGTCCGGGAGGCGCTGCGCATCCTGGAGTCCGAGGGCCTGCTCGTGGTCCGCCGCGGTGCCGGGGGTGGCGCCCGCATCCGGACGCCCGCCGTCCCGATGGTCTCCCGCTACATCGGCCTGCTGCTGCAGTACGAGGGCGCGACGCTCGCCGACGTCCACCGCGCGCGCGTGATGCTCGAGGCCCCGGCCGCCGGCCTGCTCGCCGAGCGCGGGACGCCGGAGATCGTCGCCGTGCTCCGCGGGGCGCTGGCCGAGGAGGCCGCCGTGATGGGCGACCCGGCCCAGGCCAGCCGCGCGCACGGGCGTTTCCACCACCTGGTCGTACAACTGACGGGGTGTCTGACCTACGACGTGCTGACGTCGGTGACCAACCGGATCATCCAGGTCCAGTCCGACCGCTTCCTCGCCGCGCACGGGTCCGAGATCAGCACCCGCGAGGGGCTGGAGCTCGCGCACCGCGCGCACCGCAAGCTGATCGACCTGATCGCGGCCCGCGACGTCGCCGGCGCCGAGGATCTGTGGCGGCGTCACCTCCAGGCCGGGGACGCCCACCTGCTCTCCGCGCCGGGAGCGAAGTCCGTCCTGGACCTGATGGAATGAGCGGACGCGTCACCGGCAAGGTCGCGCTGATCACCGGCGCGGCCCGGGGGCAGGGACGGGCGCACGCGGTCGCCCTCGCCGCGGAGGGTGCGGACGTCGTCGCCCTCGACATCTGCGCCGACATCGACTCCGCCCCGTACCCGCTCGCCACCCCGGCCGATCTCGCCGAGACCGTCGCGCTGGTCGAGCAGCACGACCGGCGGACGCTCGCGATCACCGCCGACGTCCGGGACCCCGCGGCGGTCCGGGCCGCCGTCGCGCGCACGCTCGCGGAGTTCGGCCGTCTCGACGTCGTCGTCGCCCAGGCCGGGATCGCACCGCTCGGGGAGGACCGCGGGATCCAGGCCCTGCTCGACGCCGTCGACGTCGACCTGCTCGGCGCGATCGCGACGATCAACGCGGCGGTCCCCCACCTCGGGCCCGGCGCCTCGGTGATCGCCACCGGCTCCCTGACCGCGCTGCGCCCGCGCGGCGGCGGCAACGGCGGCCCCGGCGCGGTGGGCTACAAGTACGCCAAGGTCGCGCTGGCGCAGTACGTCCACGAACTCGCGACCGTGCTGGCGCCGCAGCAGATCCGCGTCAACTGCATCCACCCGACCAACGTCGACACCCCGATGCTGCAGAACTCCGGGATGTACCGGCTGTTCCGGCCGGACCTGGCCGACCCGACCCGGGAGGACGCCGAGCGCGCGTTCCCCGCGATGCAGGCGATGCCGGTGCCGTTCGTCGAGGTCGAGGACGTCAGCTCGGCGGTGGTCTACCTCGCCTCCGACGAGTCCCGGTACGTGACAGGGCTTCAGCTGCGCATCGACGCAGGCGGTTACCTGAAGACGGCGGCGTTCCACCCGTGATCGTCGACGACCCCCTCCTCGTCCGCGCCCGACCCGCCGACGACCCGCTGCACCGGTTCTTCTGGGCGGCCGGGGGCGACGGCGTGCTGCGCATGCTGCGGTGCGACGACTGCGGGTACTGGCTGCACCCGCCCTCGCCGCGGTGCCCGCAGTGCTCCTCGGCGTCCGTCGCACCGCAGGCGCTGTCCGGCCGCGGCACCGTCGCGACGTTCACCGTCAACGTCCAGCAGTGGGTGCCCGATCAGGAGCCGTACGTCTACGCGATCGTCGAGCTCGACGAGCAGCCCGGGCTCCGGCTGAGCACGAACGTCGTCGGCTGCGCGGCCGAGGACGTCCGCATCGGTCAGCGCGTCCAGGTGGCGTTCGTCCACCGCCACGACGTCTTCTACCCCGTCTTCCGGCCCGCCGATGGGTGAGCGGTTCGAGCGCGACTCCGTGATCAGCGGCGTCGCGCGGTCGGCGGTGGGGCGGCGGCTGGGTCGCTCGGCGCTCGACCTGACGGTGGAGGCCGCCCTCGGCGCGATCGCGGACGCCGGGCTGCGGCCCGAGGACGTCGACGGTCTCTGCACCTATCCCGGCGGCTACGCGGACACCTCCCGAGGCTACGGCGGTCCCCCGCCCGCGGAGGTGCAGGACGCCCTGCGGCTGAACCTGACGTGGTTTCAGGGATCGGGCGAACTGCCCGGGCAGCTCGGGGCGCTCGTCTCGGCGATGATGGCGGTCTCGACCGGTTTGGCGCGGCACGTGCTCGTCTACCGGACCGTCACCGAGTCCTCCGCCCAGGGCGCCCTCGGCCGCGGCTCGGTGCTGCCGGGGCTGGAGCAGGCCGGCAGCTACGGCGTCTGGAGCCAGCCGTTCGGCGGGATCTCACCCGCGAACTGGATCGCCCCGGTCGCGATGCGGCACATGCACGAGTTCGGCACGACGCGCGAGCAGCTCGGGCAGATCGCCGTGACGGCCCGTCGGCACGCGGCGCTCGACCCCGACGCCGCGGTGTACACCGCTCCCCTGAGCATCGAGGACTACCTCGCGGCGCGCATGATCTCCACGCCGCTGTGCCTGCTCGACTGCGACGTCCCCGTCGACGGCTCGACCGCGCTGATCGTCTCCACGGCCGCCCACGCCCCCGACGCCCCGCACGGCGCGGTGCGCGTCGAGGCCGTCGGAACGGCGTTGACCGGCCGTCCGTCGTGGGACCAGTACGCGGACTTGGCCTCGATGCCGGCGCAGGGCGCGGCCCGGCACCTGTGGAGCCGCACCGACCTCCAGCCGTCCGACGTCGACGTCGCCCAGCTCTACGACGGGTTCTCGATCCTCGCGCTGGTGTGGCTGGAGGCGCTCGGCTTCTGCGGCCACGGCGAGGCGGGCGCGTTCCTGGAGGGCGGGGCGAACATCGCCCTCGACGGGACACTGCCGCTGAACACCAACGGCGGCCAGCTCTCCGGCGGGCGCCTGCACGGCTACGGGCTTCTGCAGGAGGCTGTCCTCCAACTCCGCGGCGCCGCGGCCGGCCGCCAGGTCCCCGGCGCCGAGGTCGCGGTGGTCGCGAACGGCGGCGGCCCGGTGGCCGGGGCCGTCCTGCTCACCGGCTGACGGCCCGTCGCCCTAGCCCGGCCGGCCCTGCAACTCGGCGAGGACCTCGCGACGCAGCAGCTTGCCCGTCGGGGTCCGGGGCAGCTCGGACCGGAAGACGATGCGGTCCGGGGTCTTCGAGCCCCGCAGCGTCGAGCGGACGTGGGTGCGCAGCGCCTCGGCGTCCGGCTCGACGTCCCGGGCCGGGACCACGACGGCTTCGAGGCGCTGCCCCCACTCCGGGTCGGGGACCCCGACGACCGCCGCGTCCGCGACCGCGGGGTGGCGGAGCAGGACGTCCTCGATCTCGGCCGGGGCGATGTTCTCCCCGCCCCGGATGATCGTGTCGTCCACCCGGCCGGTGACGAACAGGTAGCCCTCGGCGTCGAGGCGGCCGGAGTCGCGGGTGTCGAAGAAGCCGCGCTCGTCGACCGCGGAGCCGCTGCCGGCGTACTCGCCGGAGACCTGCTCACCGCGGATCCAGATGCGGCCCGGGGTGCCGGGTGCGACGACGGCGCCGGCGTCGTCGCGGATCTCGATCTCGACGCCCGGCACGGGGCGGCCGGCCGAGTGCAGGCGGGCGCGGACCTCGGGGTCGTCCGACGCGATCGCCGCCCGGTGCTCGGCGGGGCCGAGGACCGCGACGGTCGAGCTGGTCTCGGTGAGTCCGTAGGCGTTGACGAAATCGACGTCCGGCCAGGCCCGCAGCGCCGCCTCGATGACCTGGGGCGGCATCGCGGCGCCGCCGTAGGCGAGGGAGCGCAGCGACGGGACTGACCGGTCGTCGGAACCGGCCATGATCCGGGCCAGCATCGTGGGGACGACCATCGCGTGGGTGATGCGCTCCGCGCGGACGGTGGCCAGCCACTCCCCCGGGTCGAACGCCGGCAGCGTCACCACCCGGCGGCCGGCGTAGAGGTTGGACAGGACGTTCGAGACCCCCGCGATGTGGTACGGCGGGACGCTCATCAGGGTCGCCTCGTCCTCGTCGGCCCCGGCGAACTCCACGGTGCCGAAGACGTACGAGACCAGGTTCTCGTGGCGGAGCAGGACGCCCTTCGGGGCCGAGGTGGTCCCGCTGGTGTAGATGACGACGGCCGGGCCCTCCGCCGTCACGACGTCGGCGGGCTCCTGCGCCGCGGCCGCGAGGAACTGGTCCGGGGTCAGTCCGGTGCCGGCGTCGGCGACGACGAGCGCGTCGGGGTGCCGGGCGAGGATGCCGTCGAGTTGCTCGGCGCCGAGGCGGTAGTTGACCGGGACCAGCGGGACCCCGGCGTACGCGGCCGCGAACAGCGCGACCGGGAACGCGGGGCCGTTCACCGCGAGGTAGACGATCGCGTCGGCCTTCTGCTCGGTGACGAGACGGGCGCCACCCTGTGCGAGCGACTGAAGCTGACGCGGCGTCAGGCCGCCGTCCCGACGGCCGACGACGACACGGTCACCGAAACCGTCGACGGCCATGTCGAGCAGCATCGTCAGGTGCATGACGGCTCAGTCCGAGGCGGGCAGCGGCTTGGCGGTCTTGATCTCCAGCGCGGTGCCGTTGGCCGCGAGCGTGCCCGTTCCGGCCTTGGTGCAGAGGAGCTCAAGGTCGAGACCGTCGACGACGTAACGCTTGCCGAGCTGCGTGCCGGCGGACTGGGCGGGGTCGAGCTCGGCGGTGGCGCCGGCGTCCGGGCCCTTGGGGTCGACCATCGGGGCCCCGCCGCAGGTGAGGTCGACGTCGGCGTCAGGCCAGCGCACGACGACGACCGTCGTCGCGTCGACGGTGCTGGTGAGCGTCTGACCGATGGCGGCTCTCACGTGGCGGCTCCGGCGATCTTGAGGGCGATGAGGTCCTCGTCGGAGAGGCCGAGCTCGCGCAGGACCTCGTCGGTGTGCTCGGCGAACTGCGGCGCGCGCTTCACCTGCGGCGGGCTCTCGTCGAACTGCACGGGGTTGGCGACGAGCTCGCGCTCCACGCCGTCCGCGTCGACGACGGGCACGATGCCGCCGTTGGCGCGGAGCGCCGGGTCCTGCCCGACCTCCCAGGCGTTCTGCACGACGCCCCACTGGCCGGAGATCTTGCCGAGGACGTCGAGCCACTCGGCCAGCGGTCGCGCGGCGATGACGTCGGCGACGATCTCGCCCGCGGCGGGGGCGTTGGCCATCAGCGCCTCGGTCGTCGCGAAGCGCTCGTCGGTCGTGAGGTCCTCGCGGCCGACGGCGGCGCAGAACTCCCCCCAGTAGCGACCGGGCTGAAGCATCATCAGTTCGATCCAGCGGTCGTCCGCGGTGCGGTACGCGCCGGTCAGCGGGTTCGACACCGAGCCGTGGCGCGGGCGGTTCTTCTCGGGCAGCGGGCCGCCGGCCAGCAGAGCGAGGTTGACGCTGAACTGCGTCGCCCAGGCGCCGACACCGAGCAGCGAGACGTCGACGACCGACGTCTCCCCCGTCGTCGCCCGTTTGAACAACGCGGCCGCGACGCCGCCGGCGATCGTGAGGCCGCCGGTCGAGTCGCCGTACGCGCCGGCGGGCATGCGCGTGAGGTCGTCGGCGCCGGGCGGCGTCGCGCCGGCCGCGCTGCCGCCCCGGGCCCAGAACGCGGTGCTGTCGTAGCCGCCCTTGTCGGCCTCGGGCCCGCGCTGGCCGAACCCGCTGCCGCGGACGTAGACGATGTCGGGATTGATCGCGCGCACGTCCTCGACGTCGATGCCCAGCTTCGCCCGTGCGCCCGGCAGGTAGTTGGTGAGAAAGACGTCGCTGCGGCGGAGAAGCTCCTCGAGGACCGGTCGCGCCGCCGGGTTGCCCAGATCGAGCCCGACGCTGCGCTTGCCGCGGTTCGGGCCCTCCATGACCGGGACGAACGACGAGCCCTGGCTGTAGGCGTCGTAGCCCCGGAGCTTGATCAGCCCGCGCTGCGCGTCCCCGCGCTCGGCGTGCTCGATCTTCACGACCTCCGCACCCCAGTCGGCGAGCACCGCTCCGGCCGCCGGCACGAACGTGTACTGGGCGACCTCGAGCACCCGCACGCCCGTCATCGGACCGGCCACGCGACCTCCCTGGGATGGCGAATCGCTAAATACTGTATCGAATTATCTGGGGCGTCGCCAGGGCGGTCCCGGCGCAGCTTCACCAGCCGGACCCCGCTTCACCGGCCCGGCCGGGCGGGTGAAGGAGGGTTCTGGCTGGTGAAGGGGGCGGGGTGGCCGGTGAAGGCACCGGCGGTCGGTGCCGCCAATATCGCTGCAGGTTTTGACGGCGGGCCCGGCGCCGCCTACCGTCGTGAGCCATGACGGTGACGGCGGTGGCGTTCGACTTCGGCGGGGTACTCACGTACTCGGCATTCGCGGGCTTCAACACCTACGAGGCGGAGCTGGGGCTGCCGGCGGACGCGCTCGTCACGTTCTTCCGCGACGACCCGAAGATGGGGCTCCTCGAGACCGGGCAGCTGACCTCGCGCGAGTTCATGAAGTACGTCTGCATCGAGGCCGAGCGGCGGCACGGGCAGCGGATCGACATGAAGCGCCTCGGCGCCGCGGCGGGCGAGGGCCAGGTGCTGAACCCGGCGATGCTGGCGTTCGTCGAGGAGGTCCGCGAGCACGCGACCACCGCCCTGCTCACCAACAACGTCGCCGAGGCCGCCTGGCGCGCGACGTTCCCGTTCGAGCTGTTCGAGGTCGTCGTCGACTCCAGCGAGGCCGGGGTCCGCAAACCCGATCCGCAGATCTACCGGGTCCTGCTCGACAAGCTCGACCGCCCCGCCGCCGAGGTCGCGTTCGTCGACGACCTCGCGGTGAACGTCGACGGCGCCGCCACCGTCGGGATCCATCCGATCCTGTTCACCGGCCTCGACACCTGCCGCGCCGAACTCGTCCGCCTCGGCGCCCTCCCCGCTCCCCAACCCGCCTGACCCCGGCCCGACCCTGCACTGGAGATGACATCTTCAGTGCAGATCGCGGGATCCAGTGGAGATGTCATCTCCAACGGATTCGCGGAATTCAGTGGAGATGTCATCTCCAACGAACAGGGCCCGATCAGCTGGAGATGTCATCTCCAGTGCGGGCGTCGACGAGGCCCCAGGCGAGGGCGGTGTCGAGGTCGAGGGTGGCGCCGGAGAGGACGAGGTACGCCGTCCGGGCGACGCCGATCCGCCGGGGCAGGCTGACGGTCCCGCCGGCGCCGGGGATCAGGCCCATGCCGAGCTCCGGGAGCCGGAACGTCGTGCCGGGGGCGGCGACGACGCGCCCCGCGAACGCCGGGAGCTCGATGCCCGCCCCGATGCACGGGCCGTGCAGTCGCACCTCCACCCGCTCGGCGAGCTGATGCAGCGGCCACGCGGCCCCGGCCTGGGTGCGGATCAGGTGCGCGGTGACGGGGTCGGGCGTGGTGCCGAACTCATCGCGGTCTCCCCCGGCGCAGAAGCAGGGCCCGGCGCCGTCGAGCACCACGCGGACGTCGGGGTCGGCGAGCGCCACCGCGAGGGCGTCGACGAGCGCGTCGCGCACCTGGGCGCCGTAGGCGTTGCGGCGCTCGGGCCGGTTGAGCGTGACGTGCAGGACGTCGCCGTCGCGCGTCAGCCGCACCGGGTCCGCGACGAGCGGCGGGACCGGGCGGGGCCCGCGGCGGAACAGCCAGGCCGCGAACTCGGGCCCGCCGAGGAGCGTCGAGTAGGTGAGGGACTCCAGCTCGAGCGCCGTGCGGGCGTCGAGGTCGAGCGTCCGGCGCAGCACCGAGACCAGGAGGGCCGCCGCGTGGGGGTTCGCCTCGAGCGCCGCCTCGATCCGGGCGGCCTCCGCGCTCGGGTCCGCGACGGCGACCTCGTCGGATCCCGCGTCGGTCCCGGTCGGCACGAGCCGCAGCTCGAAGCCGTCCAGCTCCACGACCGCGACGTCTCCCACGACAGGCGAGCGTATAGTCGGCCGGTGCTCCCGGGGGCCGCGACCGACCGTGTCGCCGACTGGCTGACCAGCGGCGTCGCGTTCCTGACGGGACGTCAGGAGGGTCCGCCCCTGGTCCCGCCGGGGACCGCCGCCAGCCTCGCCCGCGAGCTCGGCGCCCAGCTGGCCGCGGTCGGCGTCGAGGTCGACGGCGCCGCTCTGCTCGCCGAGCGCGCCGCGTTCACCGGCGGCCGCCGGCGGGGCGCGATCTCGGTCGGCGGCAGCTGCCGGTTGCTGCCCACCGCCGACGGCTGGGCCGCCGTCTCCTGCGCCCGACCCGACGACCCGCTGCTGCTCGGGGCGCTCGTCGGCGGCGAGCTCCCCGTCGACCCGTGGCCGGCGGTCACGGACTGGCTCGCCACCCACTCCGGCGCCGACCTCGCCGAACGGGCCGCGTTGCTGGGGGTCGCGGCCGCTCCCGTTCCCCCACTGCTCCCGCGCGGCGCGCCCGTCGAGGACGACGGAAGGGCGCGCCCCGCCGCAGAAGTGGCGGGTCGGCTCGTCGTCGACTTCAGCGCGCTGTGGGCGGGGCCGCTGTGCGCGCACCTGCTCGGGCTGGCGGGCGCGCGGGTGGTGAAGGTCGAGACCCCGACCCGGCCCGACGGCGCCCGGTACGGGAATGCGGACTTCTACCGGCTCCTGCACGCCGGGCACCGCTCGGTCGTCGCGGATCCCCACGACCGGGACGGCCGCCGGTTCCTGACCGCGCTCGTCGAGGCCGCGGACGTCGTCATCGAGGCCTCGCGCCCGCGGGCCCTCGCGTCCTGGGGCCTGACCCCGGAGGGCACCGGCGCCACCTGGGTCTCCCTCACCGCTGCCGGGCGCGCGAGCAACCGCGTCGGGTTCGGGGACGACGTCGCCGCCGGCGCGGGGCTCGTCGCGTGGGACGCCGGGCGGCCGGTGTTCGTCGGGGACGCGATCGCCGACCCCCTCGCCGGCCTGACCGCCGCGGTGCGCGCGGTGACCGCGGCTCCCGGCGAACTCGTCGAGATCGACATGACGGCGGTGGTCGCGGCCACGCTCAGCAGCGGGGAGTCCGCGGTCGCCGCCGAGGGCGCACTGCCACCCCGCGCCCGGCCGGTGCGCGGCGAGGCGCCGGCCGCCGGCGCGGGCCCCGACGCCGTCCGCCGGGAGCTCGGGTGCTGATCCGGAACGCCCTCCTCGACGGCCGTCTCGTCGACCTCCGGCTCGACGGCGACCGGATCGCCGAGATCGGCCCGGACCTGCGCGGTGAGGAACTCCTCGACGCCGCCGGCGCGCAGATCCTGCCGGGGCTCGTCGACCACCACCTCCACCTGCACGCCCTCGCGGCCGCCGCCGCGTCGGTCGACCTCACCGGCCTGACGCGACCTCAGATGGCAGCGGCGCTGGCCGCCGCCCCGACCGACGAGCACGGCTGGGTCCGCGCCGTCGGTCTGGCGGACGACCTTGACGCCGCCGCGCTCGATGCCCTCCACCCCCACCGTCCGGTCCGCGCGCAGCACCGGAGCGGCGCGCAGTGGACGGTGAACTCGACCGGGGCGCGGCTGCTGAACCTCACCGCCGCCGGCCACCCCGGCGTCGAACGCGACGCCGCCGGCGCGCCGACCGGCCGCCTCCGCCGCGCCGACGACTGGTTACGGACCCGCCTGCCCGTCCGCGGCGTCCCCGACCTGACCGACGTCGGGCGCCGGCTCGCCGCCCACGGCATCACCGCGGTCACCGACGCGACACCGGATCTCGTCGAGTTTGACGCGAACGCGCTCCCTCAGCGGGTCACGCTGCTCGGCGTCGGGCTGGAGTGCGCCGCCCCGCTCGGCACCACCGTCGGGCCGTACAAGATCGTGCTCGCCGACCCCGATCTGCCGGACCTGGAGGACCTGACCGCCCGCATCACCGCGGCCCACGGGACGGGCCGCGCGGTCGCCGTCCACTGCGTCACACGTGAGGCGTTCGCGCTCCTGCTCGCCGCTCTCGACGCCGCCGGCTCCCGCCCCGGCGACCGGATCGAGCACGCGGCCCTCGTCCCGGCCGCAGCGATCTCAGCGCTGCGGGACCGCGGGCTGCGCGTCGTCACGCAGCCCGGGTTCCTCGGCGCCCGCGGCGACGACTACCGCCGCGACGTCCCGGCGGCCGACCACGCCGACCTCTACCGGTGCGCGTCCCTCCACCGCGCCGGCGTCCCCCTCGCGCTGTCGAGCGACGCCCCCCACGGCCCGCTCGACCCGTGGGCGGTGATCGCGGGCGCGACCACCCGGCTCACCCCCGACGGCGAACCCCTCAACCCCGCCGAGTGCCTCACCGAGAGCGAGGCCCTCGCCGCCTACCTCGCCTCACCCGACGACCCCGGCGGAGCGCCCCGGACGGTGGCGGTCGACGCCCCTGCGGACCTCGTCCTCCGCCAGGACGGCGCGACGAGAGCGACCCTCGTCGCGGGCCACCTCGTCCACCCGTAGCGTCAGACGAAACGGCGGGCGGTGCGGATGCGGGCGGTGACGAGGGCGGCGAAACCGCCGACGACGAGCACCAGGTAGAAGCGGTCGTAGTCCGGGCTGGGCGGGGCGGAACGGCCCGCGAGCTGGACACCGTCGGCGCTGGTGGCGCCGGGCACGAGGTCGGTCGTCACGGGCACCGAGGGGAGCTGACCGACGCCCGCGGCGTCGACGCCCGCACCCGGGATGCCGACAGGGTCGATGACGCCCGGCACGCCGCCGCCGGAGGCCGTGCCGCCCGGCGCACCGGCCGCGCCGGGAGCCGCGAGCTCGGACGCCTCCGACACCGCCGTCGCAGAGACCTGACCGAGGATCAGGCGCACGGTCGTGAGACCGGCGTTCGGCAGGACCTGCTGGTACGTCAGGCGCAGACTGGCCGAGGTGATGCTCGTGGCGGTCCGCTGCTCCGGCAGCACCTCGAGGAAGGCGCCGGCGTTCTTGAGCAGGTCCGCGATGACCGCGTCGTCGACCGGGGTCTTGGTCCCCGGGACGACGAGGCCGTTCGAGGTCAGGCCGAACGTCTGCCCGGCGATCGTGACGTTGCCGGCGTCGAAGGTCGAGGTCAGGGTCGGCTTGGCCGCGCCCGGCTCCCAGACCGCCTTGGCCGTGGTGTGGACCTGCCCGAGCTTGATGACGTCGGTGTAGGACAGCGGGGAGAGCAGCGCGTCGGCGACGGCGGTCGCGCCGCCCGTCGCGGCGTTCCGCGCGACCGAGGTCTTCGTGATCGCGGCCGCGACCTCGGGCGGGGTCGACTGGATGCCGATCTGCGCCTGGGCCTCGCTGGAGTGCTCGGTGCTGCGGGCGGTCAGCTGCTGGGGCCCGAACTGCAGGACCTGCTCGTTGCGCACCGGGTAGTCGCTGGAGACGTACGCCGGGTACTCCGGCACCGGCGCGGCACCGCCGGAGACACCCGCGATCGTCGGCGGCAGGCTGACGACGAGGTCACCCGGGTACGGCGCGGACGCGAAGCTGCGGGACCCACCGAAGGAGTCGATCTGCGACTGGGCGCTCGACGGCGTCACCAGCGCGATCTCGCCGCCGCCGATGGAGACGACCGGCGCGTCCTGGGCGATCGTCTGGATGCCGACCGAGTCCGCCCGCGCGGACAGGGTGAACGCGCCGGGTTCGGCGGCGCGGGCCGAGGTCATCAGCGCCGCTCCCCCGGCGAGCGCGAGCAGACCACCCACGGCGACGCCACTGACGGTCCGTCGGATCATGAGCTCTCTCCCAGGTAGGACGACAGGATGGCGTCGGTGCCCAGCTGCCACGGCTCCCCCGCGAACTCGATCTGCCCGCGGCGCAGCACGTAGACGTAGTCTGCGAGCTCGAGGGCCCGTTTCACGTATTGCTCGACCAAAAGAAGAGATGTGCCCGACGCAGCCAACACCTTCAAGTGCTCAAAGATCTCGTCGACGATGCGCGGGGCCAGCCCCATCGACACCTCGTCGAGCAGCACCGCGCTGTGGCGGCCCGTGTACGCGTGTGCGAGCGCGAGCATCTGCTGCTCACCGCCGGACAGGCTCCCCGCCCGTTGCGTGAGCCGCTCCCCGAGCCGCGGGAAGGCCGGCAGCACGCGCTCGGCGACCGCCGTCCGGCTCGGCGCCTGCAGCCGCAGGTTCTCGTCCACCGTCAGGCCCGGGAAGACGCCCCGCCCCTCCGGCACGTGGCACACCCCGGCCGCGGCGAGCGCGTGCGACGGCTGGCCCGTGACGTCCCGCCCGTCGAGCTCGATGGTCCCCGACCACGGCCGCAGCAGCCCGGACGCGACGCGCAGCAGGGTCGTCTTGCCGGCGCCGTTCGGGCCGAGCAGCGCGACCACCGCGTTGTCCGGGATCGTCAGGTCGACACCGCGCAGCACGGTGGTGTCCTCGTAGCCGGCCGTGATGCCGGTCAGCCGCATCATGAGACGGCCTCCTCGACGGCCTCGGACCCGAGGTAGGCGGCGCGGACGATCTCGCTGCCGAGCACCTCGCGCGCAGGGCCGCTCGCGATCAGCTTGCCGAAGTCCAGGACGTACAGGCTGGTGCACAGCTCCCGGACCAGCGCGATGTCGTGCTCGACGACCAGTAGACCCGTTCCGTAGGTCTCGACCATCGACTGCAGGATCTCGATGAACCGCCCGGTCTCCATCGGGTCGAGGCCCGAGGACGGCTCGTCGAGCAGCAGCAGGTCGAACCGCGACGCCAGCGCACGGGCCAGTTCGACCAGGCGCCGCTGGCCCGTCGACAGCTCGCCGGTCCGCACGTCGGCGACCGGCCGCAACCCGCACACCGACAGCGCGTCCTCGGTCCGCTCGCGCACCTCGCGCCGCTCCGCGGCGGGGGCGAACAGGTGGGTCCACGTGCTGCGCCCGGCCTGCCGCATCTCCGGACCGAGCGCGACGTTCTCACGCACCGTCATGGAGTCGAACAGCTCCATGCGCTGGAACGTCCGGCCCAGCCCGAGCTCCGCGCGCGCCGCGGTCGAGAGGCCGTCGATCCGCCGACCACCGAGTTCCACCGATCCGGTGGTGATCGGCACGACGCCGGTCGTCGCGTTGAAGGTCGTCGTCTTGCCGGCGCCGTTGGGGCCGATCAGCCCGGTCACCTCGCCGGCGCGCGCCACCAACGACACGTCGTCGACCGCGGTCAGACCGCCGAAGCGAACGGTGATCCCGGTCAGTCGCAGGTCCCGGTTCATCGCGCACCCACCAGCTCGGGCGTCTCGGCCGCCTCGGCCAGGTCCGCCGCACGCGCCCGCGCCGGGCCGACCGCGGGACGGGCGGCCATGCGCCGTGTCGTCGTCGCGGCGGCCCAGCCGCGCTCGAGGGCGCCGGTCGCGAGCAGCACCGCGGAGACACCGAACACGATCGGCAGGTACTCCAGGGCCTCGGCGTTGGTGACGTAACCGGGAACGACGATCATCGCGGCGGCACCGACGAACGGCGCGACCAGCGGACGCCGGCCGGCGAGGATCAGCACCGCGAGCAGCATCAGCGAGACGCCGAAGTTGAACGACAGCCCGCTCGCACTGCCAGTGACCGGCACCAGCACCGCACCGCTGACGCCGGCGAGGAATGCCGAGAAGCAGAACGCGAACAGCCGCAGGACGTTGGCTCGCGTCCCGTGCGCCACCACCGCGGCCGGGGAGTCGGCGAGTGCCCGGAGCAACCGGCCGAGCCGCGACCGGTGGACCAGAACCAGCGACCCCACCGCGAGCAGCGCGACCGTGAGCACGACGTAGTAGTAGGCCGTGTCACCCTCGGCCCAGCCGGGCCGCGGCGCGGACTGGGACTGCTGGGCGCCGAACATCAGGTCCGACGGGAAGAAGATGCGCTCGACGAGGATCCCGAAGCCGAACGTCGCGATCGCGAGGTAGACCCCGGAGAGCTTCACCGCCGGCAGCGAGATGAAGGCCCCGACGGGCAACGCGATCAGGCCGGCGATCAGCACCGCGAGCAGGAACGGGGCGCCCGCGTCCTGGGCGTGCACCGAGGCCGCGGCACCGATGGCGGCGAAGGCCATCTGACACAGCGACACCTGACCCGAGGTCCGCACCAGCAGGTGCAGCGAGGCGAACAGTACGACGTACGCGAGGCCGGTGCTGTACAACGGCATGCGGGAGCCCGACACCAGCGCGGGCACCAGCACGAGCAGCACCAGCGCCGCCGTCGCTCCCCCCGTCACGACCTGACGCGGCATCGGCCGCGGAGGCCGCTCGCGCTTGACGACCTTGGCGCCGCGCTCCGGGAACGCCGAGCGGCGGGCGACGACCAGGACCACGAACAGGACCAGGAACGGCACGTTGCTCGGCAGCGGCTGCAGCAGCTGCGGGTCGACGTTGTCGACCAGGAAGTCCTTCGAGACGACGTACTTCGTGACCTCCTGCCCCACGCCGATGGCGAGACCGCCGGCGTAGACCAGGGGCAGCGAGTCGAAGCGGCCGATCGCGGCGGCACCGAAGGCCTGGACGACCAGCAGGGTCAGCAGCGTCGCGTCGAGGTTCAGCGTCGGGGCGAGCAGCGCGCCGGAGAAGGCCGCGAAGCAGGAGCCGATCATCCACGCGCTGCGGCGCACCCGGATCGGGCTGACCGCCTGCAGACCGAGCAGCGCCGGGTCGTCGACGACGCCCTGCATCGAGACCCCGAGCCGCGTCCGCCGGAAGAACAGCGCGAGCCCCACGGCGCAGCCGAGCGCGACGACGAAGACGATCATCTGCTCGTAGCGGATGTTGACGCTGCCGACCTCGACCGTCTCCGACGGGAGGAAGTAGTCCATCGGGATGCTGGCGCTGCCGTAGTGGATCGTCAGCGCGGCCTGGACGGCGAGCAGCACACCCACGGTCGCGACGACCCGCAACGCGGCGGGCTTGTCCGCGAGCCCGACCGCGACGCGTTCGAGCACGAACCCGCCCACGATCCCGACCGCGGCCACCGCGGTGAGGAGCGCGAGCGGCCACGGCCAGCCGCGCTGCACCCACAGGTCCCAGGTCACGTACGCCCCGGCGGCGGCCAGCGCCCCGTGGCCGAAGTTGAAGACGCCGGAGGTTTTGTACGTGAGCACCAGACCCATCGCCGCGATCGCGAACACCGACCCGGTACTCAGCCCGGTGACGATGAACGGCAGCAGGTTGTCGATCACGGTGTACACACCCCGCAGGCCTGACGGTCCGCCAGCTCCACGCGCGGCACCGTCGGCCAGTTCGTCCCGGCCGCCAGGGCGCAGTCGGGCCGGTGGTAGCGACCCTGCTCCGGGTGGGCGACGACGAACTCGGCCGGGCCCTCGTCGATGACCACGATCGGCGCCGCGGTCCGCCCGGGACCGACGTCACCGAGCACGGCGAACATGGCGTTGCGCCGCGCGGTGCAGACCGCGCGCGCCCGCAGCAGCCAGCTGGTCACGCCGTAGGCGGCGACCATCGCGCCGATCACCGCCAGGCCCATCGCGTCGGTCTGCTCGCTCCACGCCGCCTCGCGGGAGACGATCCACCAGGCCACGGCCACGACGACCAGGCCGGCCCCGACCAGCAGCAGGAGCCGCCGGGACTCCGCCGGCGACCAGGGAGAGAGTCGCCGGAGGACCGCGGTCACGCCCGGCGCCCCGCCGCGCTCTGCGGTCGGGGCGAGTCGATCCGGGTGACGACCTGGTCCGCGTCGGCGGTTGCCGATGGTTCGTCAGATGTCGCCAGCGCCTTGGTCAGCAGCGTCTCGACGCGGTCGAGCTTGTGCCACTCGTCGCGCAGGTCGGCGGAGATCAGCATCGCTGCCCCGAAGACCACGAGCAGCGCACCGACGATGCCGGCGGACACGATGTAGGGCATCTGCTCGGCGGGGTACGGCGTCTTCGACACCTTGTACCAACCGAATGCCAGCACGATGGCGCCGACGGCCACCAGGCCCCACCCGGACACACGGTCCCAGTGCAGACGGACCTTCGTGAGCGTGTTCATCCGCGCGCTCCTTCTTCCGCGACGGGGCGGGACCCTGCGTGGAGTGTCAGCACGTGTACTTCAGCCCCGACGGTGTCGAGAACACGCCCTTGTTGAGCGCGATCGTGTACCAGCACAGCATCTGGGGCGCCGGCTGTCCCTTGCGGAAGGTCAGCGGCGGCGCGAGACCACCGAGGGTCTCCTTCTTCAGCGCGTACAGGCCATTGAGGATGTCGGCGGAGGTCACGGCGCCCGCCGGCAGCGCGCGCGACGCCGCCTGGAGCAGCAGACCGCTCCCCCACACCGCGGCCGTCGAGCCGGAGGTGTTGATCCGCGGGCCGAAGCGGGCGAGGGCGGCGCCGTAGTCGGCCGCCTCCTTGTCCCGGAGCATCCACGGGAACAGACCCGTGGTGCCGACGAGTCCGTCGAGGTGCGGGCTCTGCCGCAGCGAGTCGACCAGCGCGAGCGCGAACGAGACGTACTGGACGTCGACGTTCTGCTGCTTGCAGTCACGGGCGATGCGAGCGAGTGAGTTGCCGTCGACGGTCGCGACCAGCGCGTCGATCCCACGGAAGCGCAGCTGCAGGCACTCGGCGGTGAAGTCCGGCTGCGCGAGCGAGACCTGTGCGGAGTACGCGAGTTCGCCACCGGCCTTGGTCACGGCGTCGCCCTGGAACAGGTCGCGGGCCCGGTAGCAGGCCGCCGCCTCGCCGCAGTAGAGCAGCGCGACCTTCTTGCCGCCGTGCTTGACCGCGAGCGCCGCACTGCCGCGCAGCGGCCCGTCGATCAGCGCGCCCTGCGGGAAGAACATCGGGCTCTGGTACCACCCGACGTCGGTGAGGTCGCCGCCCACGATCGGGATCTGCTTCTGCTCCAGGTACGACTTGGCACCGTTGAGCGAGAGCGGGGTGATGTTGCCGACGAACGCGACGACGCCCTGGTTCTCCACCAGGTCGCGCGTCAGCGACAGGTTGCGGGACGGGTCGCCACCGTCGTCGGCGGTGATGACACGGACGGGGTGGCCGTTGAGCCCACCCTTGAGATTGACCCAGCTCGCCCACACCGACGTCATCTCGCGACCGCCGTTGAAGATCGCACCGAGGACGCCGGAGTAGGTGCCGATGTGGCCGAGCTTGATCTCCGACTTCGTCGCCACCTGCGGAGCGCCGACCCCGGGCTTGCTGTTGGTTGGCGTCGTCGGGTTGGTCTTGCCCCCACCGGGGGCGGCCGTCGCCGGCGTCCCGGGCAGGGGCGTCGCGCCGGGCACGAGCGGATCGGACCCCGGCGCCACCGGGACGCTGCCCGGTGCGGTGACCGCACCGCCGCCGGCCGCTCCCGGGTCGGTGACGACATCCGTCCCCGGATTCGTCCCGGCGTCGGTGACGACCTCTCCCGCGGCCCGGGCGATCTCCGCGCGCTCGACCTGCGTCCCGCAGCCCGAGAGCACGAGCGCCAGACCGACCGCGGCGCCGACCGCCCGTCCCAGAGCACGGTTCCCGGTCCCACGGCCCGCGCGCAGCGAGCGCGTCGACCCCAGCTTGCGCATGCGCGTCCCTCCGCCGGCTGGCTGATCGATATAGATTTATCATGTATCGATTAGCCGGTAAAGGGTTGCGGAACGTGGCCGATCGCCACCCACCGTGTCCGCCCCCAGGCGTCCCCTCCTGCGGGACGACGTCCCGCAGGGGCGGGGTGTCAGCCCTCTTCCGGGCCGACACGGGCCCCCTGCGGGACGTCATCCCGCAGAGGAATGCGGGTGGGGTTGACCGAATGCGCCTAAAGGTGCATCGAATTCGGCGGCGAGCTCAGGCGACGGGCGCCGGTCAGCGGGCCTTCCAGACCGGGGCGCGCTTCTCGGCGAAGGCGGTGGGGCCCTCGATCGCGTCCTCGCTGCGCATGATCTCCGGGATGATCGCGTTGTTGAGCGTCCAGAGGGCTTCCTCGTCGGCGCGGTCGCCGTCGGCGACGCCGTAGGCGATGCGCTTGGACGCCTGGACCGCGAGGGGGGCGTTCGCGGCGATCGCCTCCGCGAGCTCGAGGGCCGCGGACAGCGCCTCCCCCGGCGGGACGATCGTGTTGATCAAGCCCCAGCGCAGGGCCTCCTCGGCCGGCATCGGGCGACCGGTCAGCAGCAGCTCCAGCCCGACGCGGGTCGGCAGCTGGCGGGTGATGCGGAACGCGCCGCCCGCCGCGGCGACCAGGCCGCGCTTGACCTCGGGCAGCCCGAAGTTCGCAGTCTCGACGGCGACGACGAGGTCGCACGCCAGCGCGAGCTCGGTGCCCCCGCCGAGCGCGTTGCCGTTGACCGCGGCGATCGTCGGCTTGCGCGTGAAGTGGTTGACGAACCCGGCGAAGCTCCAGTGCTCCTTGCCGGGCGGCAGGATCGCCTCGCCGCGCGCGATCGCCTTCAGGTCCGCACCCGCGCAGAACGCCTGCTCCCCCGCCCCGGTGAGGACCAGCGCCCGGATCTCCGGGTCCGCCTCGGCCCGCTCGACCGCGTCGCCGACGCCGACGCACACGTCGAGGTCGACGGCGTTGCGCGCCTCCGGCCGGTTGATGGTCACCACGAGAACATGACCGCGCTGCTCGACGAGAACCTTGTCGCTCATTGCCCACCCATTGCTAGAACCGATGCTCGGTCGAGCGTAGCCACCCCCACCTGGGCACCACGAGAGCGCAGTTGCGTACGCGGAAATCGCCAATCGGGCGTACGGATCTGCGCTTTCGTGGGAACGGCGGGGACGGGGGAGACTGCTACACCGTGATCTCGTGCGCCTGCTCGAACAGGGCGCGACCCATGGCGCCCAGGCGCTCACCGACCTCCGCCGTGGTCTGGCCCGCGAGCATGCGCGCCCACGAGCCCTCGAGGATGATCCCCAGCCGGTAGCAGGCCAGCACGACGAACCACTCGATGTCGGCGACCTCGCGGCCGGCTGACTCGGCGTACCGCGCGATCAGCGCGGCCGGCTCCGGCAGCCCGGGGATCTCGACCTTCGCGACCGTCCCCGGCCGCCCCGGCCAGGTCGCGATCATGTGCCCGAGGTCGAGACGGACGTCGCCGATCGTGGCGAGCTCCCAGTCGACGAAGGCGGTGACGCGCGGCTCGTCCCGGCTGACGAGGACGTTGGCGATGTGCGCATCCCCGTGCACCAGGCCGAGGTGGCACTCCGTCGGCTGACGCTCCGTCAGCCAGGCGCTGACCTCGTCGACGTGGGGCAGCGACGGGCCTGGGTAGTTCGGCACGTCGGCGTAGGAGTCGAGCTGCTTGCGCCACCGCCCCACCTGCCGGGCGATCCAGTTCTCGGACCGGCCGAAGTCGGCCAGCCCCCGCGCCACGTGGTCGACGCGGCTGAGCGCGGCGATCCCGTCGACCATCGAGAAGCCCAGCCCGTCCCGCCACTCCGGGTCGGTGCGGTACCGCTCGGGCAGGTCCTCGGACGGGTTCACGCCCTCGACCGGCTCCATCAGGTAGAACGCGGCGCCGAGGACGTCCTCGGTGGGGCAGGCCGCGATCAGCCCCGGGTGCGGGACGTCGGTGCCGGCCAGCGCGCCGAGCACACGCATCTCGCGCCGCATCGTCTCGTCGCTGTTGGCCCGCTTGTGCACCGGCGGGCGGCGGAGCACGTAGTCCCGGCCGTCGCGGGTGAAGCGCAGCAGGATGTTCTGCGTCCCGCCGACGAGCAGCTCGGTGTCGTGAATCGGCCCCGACCCCAGGCCGGCGGAGTCCATCCACGCGGCGAGGGCCGCGAGGTCCACACCCTCGACGTCGATCGACTCTGACGCCACGTCAGCCCGCCGCCCAGGCGTAGCCGCCGTCAATCTTGAGCACCGACCCGGTCGTGTAGCTCGACGCATCGCTCGCGAGGTACAGCGCCGCCCCCACGATCTCCTCCGGCCGCCCACCGCGGCGGGCGGGGACGTCCTCGGCGAAGCGCTTCGCGGTCTCGGCCGGATCCCAGGCCTTCGAGATGTCGGTCAGAAACATGCCGGGCATGATCGTGTTGACCCGCACCGCGGGCGCGAACACCCGGGCCAACGCGGTCGTCATGTTGTTCAGGCCGGCCTTCGCCAGCGCGTAGGGCACCTCGGCCTCGCTCGGCTGCACCGCCGCGACGCTGCTGACGTTGATGATCGACCCGCGCCCGGCCGCGACCATCCGTGCCCCGATCCGGCTCGCGAGGCGGAACGGCCCCTTGAGGTTGACGGCGAGCACCTTGTCGAACAGGTCCTCGCTGATCGCGTCGACCGAGTCGTAGAGCGGTGACATCCCCGCGTTGTTCACGAGCACGTCGCAGTGCCCGAACTCCTCGTACACGGCCTCGACGAGCCGGTCGCACTCGTCCCAGCGCCCCACATGGGTGGGGACCCCGAGCACGCGCCGGCCGGTCTCCTCCCACAGCCGCGCCGCGACGGCGGCACACGCCTCGGCCTTGCGGCTCGCGACGACGACGTCCGCCCCCGCCGCGGCGTAGGCCCGCGCGATCTCGTACCCGAGCCCGCGCGTCCCGCCGGTGACCAACGCGACCCGACCGGCCAGCTCCCCCGTCACCGCTGCCACGGCGCGACCGCGCCGTCCTTGGTCAGCGTCCGGGCAACGACCATGCGGTGCACCTCGTCCGGTCCGTCGTAGATGCGGGCGTACCGCGCGTGCCGGTACATCGACTCGAGCGGGAAGTCCTCGGTGACGCCGGCCGCGCCGTACACCTGGATCGCGCGGTCGATGACGTTGTGCAGGTACTCCGCGCCGCGGAACTTGATCAGGCTGATCAGCACCCGGGCATCCTCACTGCCGGCGTCGACGGCGCGGGCCGCGTCGAGGGTCATCAAGCGGTGCGCCTGGATGTCGGCGGCGGACTCGGCGATGTAACGGCGGATCTCGCCCTTCTCCGCCAGCAACGACCCGTGCGCGTAACGCGTGCGGGCCCGGTCGCACATCAACTCGAACGCCCGCTGCATCTGCCCGAGCCAGCGCATGCAGTGGAAGATGCGGCCGGGGCCGAGCCGCGTCTGCGCGATCGCGAACGCCTGCCCCCGTTCCCCGAACAGGTTCGACGCCGGCACCCGGACGTTCTCCAGCCGGATCTCACCGTGGCGGCCGGTGACGCTGCCCATCGTGCGGATGTCGCGCACGTGCGTGAAGCCGGGAGTGTCGACCGGGACGATGATCGCCGAGAACTGACGGTGCGGCGGGGCTTCGGGGTCGGTCTTCGCCCACACCAGCACCGCGGGCGAGGCGCTGGCCCACGACGTGAACCACTTGTGGCCGTTGATCACCCACTGCGCGTCCTCACCCTCGCCCTCAAGGACCGCGGAGGTCTGCATCTGGGTCGGGTCCGAGCCGGCGACCTCGGGTTCGGTGAGGCCGATGCCGATCCACTCGTACTCGCCGGAGACCAGCGGGTCGAGCCAGCGCCGCTGTTGGGCCTCGGTGCCGTAACGCCGCCACATGATCGTGTCGTGCTGGGTCATCGACCCGACGGCCCACATGCCGATCTCGGAGCGGCCGATGATCTCGTTGAGGTGGACGAACTCGAGGAACGAGAGCCCCTGTCCCCCGAGATCCTCCGGATGCCCGAGCGCCCACAGCCCGCGGCGCTTGGCCTCGGCCCGCAGGCCGTCCATCGCCGCCCTGCCCTCGGGTCCACCGGCGTCGACGGTCCTCTCGAGCGGACAGACCTCACCGTCGATGAACTCGAGCATGCGACCACGGAGGTCGAGAACGCGTTCGGTGAGTCCGGGCGTGGTCGGCACTGACATCGTCGTCATGCCCCCGATTCTTCGGCATAGGGTTGCGGTCCGACGTGGGAGGGGACCGCAGTGCTGGTCGACACCGAGTTCTCCGGACGCCTCGACCGAGCGGCGGAGGAGGCCGCCACCGCCGAGGCAGCGGGCTTCGACACGATCTGGTCCACCGACAGCGCGAACGATCCGTTCCTGCCGCTCGCGGTCGCGACGCAGCACACCGAACGCATCCGTCTGGGCACCGGCATCGCGGTCGCGTTCGCGCGCAGTCCGATGACCGTCGCACAGACGGCGTGGGGCCTGCAGAACCTCTCCGGCGGACGGATGGTGCTCGGGCTCGGGTCGCAGATCCAGCCGCACGTCGAACGCCGGTTCTCGATGCCGTGGTCGCGGCCCGCCGGCCGGATGCGTGAGTACGTCTCCGCGCTGCGTGCGATCTGGTCCTGCTGGCAGGACGGCGAGAAGTTGGACTTCCGTGGAGAGTTCTACTCGTTCTCGCTGATGCCGCCGCACTTCAACCCGGGGCCGGTGGCGGGCGGTCCCCCGCCGATCGTGCTCGCGGCCGTCGGTGAGGCGATGACCCGCGTCGCCGCCGAGTTCGCCGACGGCATCCTGCTGCACCGCTTCACGACCGCGCGCTACCTGACCGAGGCGACGCTGCCCGCGCTCGCCGCCGGCCGCCGCAGCCGCAAGGTCCCCGGCCCGTTCTCGGTGATCCTGCCCGTGTTCGTGGTGCTCGGCGACCGGCCCGCCGAACTCGACGCGGGCATCGCCGCGACCCGCAAGCAGCTCGCGTTCTACTCCTCGACCCCGGCGTACCGGCCGGTGCTGGAGGCCCACGGGTGGGGCGACCTGCAGCCGGAGCTCCAGTCGCTGACCCGGCAGAACCGGTGGGCGGAGATGGACGCGCTCGTCACCGACGAGATCCTCGCTGCGTTCGCCACGATCGGGACGCCCGAGGAGGCGGCGCGCACCCTGCACGAGCGGTACACCGGCGCCGCGGACGTCCTCGCGCCCACCGCCGTCTACGACCTGCCGTTCGCGTTGCGGCGCCGCCTCGCCACCGCGTTGCGCGGGCACGGCAACGCCCGGTGACCCGTCCCACCGGAGTCACCGGGCGTTGACCAGGGGGTGTTGCTCCTCGGCGCCGGCTGGGGTCAGCTGCCGAAGTTCTGCACCCAGTAACCCCCGGAGACGACGTACCCGACACCGAGGTAGCGGTACCGGCAGTCGAGGATGTTGGCGCGGTGCGCGGGCGAGCGCATCCACGCGTCGACGACACCGCTGGCGGTGCTGAAGCCGGCGCCGACGTTCTCCCCGATCCGGTCGCCGTCGAACCCGGTGGCACGGATGCGCTGGTCGAACGTCCGCCCGTCCCTGGAGACGTGACCCATGTAGTTGTAGCGAGCCATGTCCTCGGCGTGACCCTGGGCCGCCCGCTCGAGCAGGGAGTTGTAGCTGAGCGCCTTGCAGCCCGCCGCGGACCGGGCCTGGTTGGCGAGGTCGAGGACGACGGACCGGCGGCTGTCGTCGGTCGTCGTCGCGCCCTGCGAGGAGTCGGCCAGGAACGCCTTCTGGCTCGAGCTCTCCCCGCGCATCACGCTGCGCCGGACCTCCTCGGCGTGGGCCGCCGCCCGCGCCGCGGCCTGCTTGGCGGCCTTCGCCTTCGCGTTGGCCTGCTTGGCCGCCGCCTTCGCCTTGGCGGCCGACCGCTTGGCACCCGGGCTGCCGAGCTTCTTGGCCCGAGCCGCGGACGCCGCCGCCTTCTTCTTCGCCTGGGTGGCGGCACTGACCGCCTTGCGCGCCTGCGCCTGTGCGGCCGCGGCCTTCGCCTCGGCCTGCTGGACCTGCGGACTCGCCGCGGCCTTCGCCTCCATCGCACGAACCTCGTCGGCGTTGTTGATCGCCGAGATCCGCCCCTCCTCCGGCGGGTCGTCCACCGCGGCCGCGACTCCCGGCCCGGCGAGCGCCACCCCCGCCGCGACGGTCACCGCACTCGCGAATCCCCGGATCCGCCATCTCCCACGACGCGACTGTTCCAAGCCGGCCCCCTCCATCGCCCCGCGACGAACTTCCGACCCGAGAAATCCTTCGCAAGATCAGCAGGGCCCGTAATGGCCGCGGGGGGCACGGCGCCGTGACGGGACGGGTAAGCAATTCCTGACGGGTCGGCAAGGTCGCACACGCCGTATGTCCGGGTTTCGTCATCCACGCGACGGGCGCCCGGTCGCCGTGCTTCCATCATTGGACACAGCGTGCATTGACGTGGACACCGTGTCCAAACACAATGGACGCAGGAACAGACAGGGCGCTCGGCCCCGGCCGGACGCACGCGGAGAGGACGCCTCCATGGGACACGCCAACCGGCACCGCAAGCCCTCCTCGACGGCTCGTCGGGTCCGCGCGACCGGCGTCGTCGCCGGCGTGGCCGTGCTGCCGCTGTGCTTCGCGACCCCCGCGTCCGCCGCTCCCGCCGCAGCGCCGACCGCCGACGGCGACCGCATGGCCGTCGTCGGCCCGCTGCTGGACTTCTTCTACTTCGGCTCGTCGATCGGCGCCCCGGTCTTCTGCGGAGCGGTGTCGGCCAGCCTGGGCTCCGGGTTCCAGGAGTTCGGCGCCGTCGAGCAGGGCAACCTGCTCGTCGACGGCATCGACCAGGGTTGCGCCGCCTTCTCCGAGCAGGGCACCGCGTTCGTGGAGCAGGGCAAGGCCGCGCAGGCCCCCTACGCCCAGCAGGTCAACCCGGCCCTGAACCCGGTGATCGAGCAGTTCGCGACCGCCGTCGGCGACTTCGGTGCGACGTTCGAGCCGGCTCTCGCCCCGTTCGGCCCGACGGTCGCCGGGTCGGGCAACACCATCCGCTTCCTGCTGGGCACCACGCCCGAGGGCTGACGCGCCCTCACCCGTCGCTGCGCGGGATCGGCAGCCCCGGTCCCCCGCAGGTCGCGGGGTCGACGGCGTGGTCCGGGCAGGTCGTGCTCAGGTAGGACGGCATCTCCTCCGGCCAGGTGCCCGAGTGCAGAGCCAGGAACTGGCAGCCGACGTTGAACACGGCGATGGCGATCGTCATCCCGCCGAGCAGGGCGAGGAAGCGGACGAACGTCGTCCTCCCCGGGCTCAGCCGCAGGTTCTGCGCACCGCGCTCGGCCAGCGTGTAACCGCGGTCGTCCTTGAAGTACCGGACGGCGACCCAGGCGAAGCAGCCCACGCCGGCGACGACCGCGTAGATCAGCGAGTACTGGTAGCGCGTCCCCTCCCAGAGCAGCAGGTGGTCAGGGGCGCCGGGGAAGGCGTAGAAGCCCATCCGCACGGTGATGAACTCGATGACGGCCTCGACCAGGATGCTGCCGAGGATGCCCCAGAACAGCACGCTCGCCATGCCCATCGACGGCCGGCGGCGGCGCATCTTGTCCAGCGCCCAGCAACCGAACAACATGTACGGGAAGACCCACCAGACGTAGGCCGAGCCGACGAGCAGCGGCTCCAGCATCCGGTCCTGGTTCGGCGCGACGTAGGACGGGGCCTGCGCGGTCCAGCTCCCGAGGTTCACCAGGTGGGCGTTGTAGGTGAACCAGTTCTGGGAGTAGTTCATCCACGGGTCCCAGAACCACATGAACGGCAGCATCAGCAGGATCAGGCCGTCGTTGCTGATGCGGCCGTTACGCCGCCACGGCAGGATCAGGAACTTCGTGTAGAGGTAGAGAACGGCCGCGGAACCGCCGACCTGAAGGAGAATCAGGCAGACCTGCTCGCGGGTCGAGATCGGGTCGGGCCCCGGGTCCACCGGTTTGAAGTTGCCGGAGAGCACCCAGCGTCCCCACACGTACACGGTGAAGACGAGGACCAGGAAGCCGAAGGTCGCCATGACCACGACGGGGCCCGTCCGGGTCGGCGGCCGGGCCTCGACCGGCCGCGTCCCGAGGGAGAGGGACCCGGCGCTTCCGAGACGACCCGCGGTGTCGACCATCACCGAACTCCTTCGTGTCCTCCGACGAGAACCGCCTCGGGCTCGGCCGCGGCGGACGGGGCGTACTGCGCGTTGATCGCACGGATGGTGAGCACGGTCATCGAGGCGAACCAGATGAAGAACCAGGTCGCCGGGGCCCACCAGGAGAAGACGCCGTCCCAGGCGAACGGCCCGTTCTTGAAGAAGACGAGGAACGTCGCGGACATCTGGCCCGTGCCCATCATCACGCTGAGGTAGCCCGCCCAGCGCGGATAGATCGGCTCAGCGCTCGAGTCGCACAGGATCGCGAGACCGGTGACGACGTACCAGGTGACGAAGGGGACCCAGCCGATCAGGAACGCGATCCACCCGAAGTCGTTCAGGGTCCGGATCAGCTCGGCGGAGGTCTCCTCCGGCCGGTAGGCCGCGACCCACCAGATGATGTACGGCCCGCCGATCAGCAGCAGACTGGCCGAGTAGGCCGCGATCTGCAGGTCCAGCAGGGTCCGCGGGACACCGGCGATGCGACGGGTCTGCGCGCTGATGCTCGCCGCGAACGCCAGGTAGAACGGCAGCCCTACGTAACAGACCAGCAGCCCGGTGCGGATCGCGTTGGTGTCGCCGCGGTAGATCGCCGCGATCTCCTCCGCCGACGCGTTCGGGTCGAGCGGCGAGACGAAGTCGGCGATCGCCCAGAACCCGATGCCGAACAGGACGGCGAAGATCGCGCCGCCGCAGGCGCAGAAGATCTCGATGCCGCGCTTCACGCAGCGGCCGCCTTGACCGCCGCGAGGCAGGCGATGCTGCGGCCCAGCCCCTGCGCCGCGTCCTCCGGGTCGCAGACCACCGGCAGGTAGTCCGCCGGCGCCACGAAGCTCACCCCCGCCTCCGCGTACTCGAGCAGACGCGCGGCGACCTGCTCGGGGGTTCCCCACAGGTAACCGACCTCGGCGTGCTTGCGGGTGGTCCTCGCGAGGACGTCGTCGATGAACGCGGTCGGGGTCGCCTTGGGCAGGAAGTCCTTGAAGTACGCCCAGCCCTCGGGGGTCGGCGACGACAGACCGGCCTTCTCCCAGTCGGCGCCCTGGATACGCCCGAACGTCGCGGCGATCCACCGCACGATCGGGTTGTCCAGCGCCCGGTCGAGGACGTTCTCGTCCTCGTGGATCAGCACCGGGCAGAAGATGCCGAAGGTGAAGGCCTCCGGGTCACGGCCCTTGCGCTCGACGTCCTTGCGGACCGCGGCGATGACCTCCGCCGCCTCCTCCGGGGTCCCCCACGCACAGGGCGCGGCGGAGGACAGCCCGTCGCAGTAGGACGTGGCGACGTCGAGCAGCATCGGCCCCGACCCCATCGCGTGGATCCGCGGCCGGTGCGGCCGGGCGGAGCCGAGGAAGGCCTGCTTCATCGTCCAGTGGTTGCCCTCGTAGTCGAACGGGCCGTCACTGGTGCAGAAGGCGTCGAAGATCCGGGTGAAGTCCTCGAGGCTCTTGATGCCCCGGCTGCGCTTGTAGCCGAAGGGGCCGGTCTGCTTGACCTCACCGCCGCCGACGTGGACGACCATGTTGCCCTCGGCCATCTGTGCGAGCGTCAGCAGCATCTGGGTCAACTGCGCCGGGCCGATCCGCAGACCGTCGGTCAGCACCGAGATGCCGAGGTCCGGAGCGGCCGCGTGCGAGTACGCCGTCATCAGGAACGCGTCGTGGAGCGAGTCCGGGTCCCGGAGCATCGCGGCCATCGGAGCGTTCTCGGCGGTCCACAGTTGGGGCGGGACGAAGCTGCCCATCTGCGTGGACTGCGACATGAAGTCCACGACCCCGCTGTCGGCGAGCGCCTTCGCCTGCTGGGCGACGACACCCGGCGGGAAGTGCCGGTCACCCCAGAGGAACGCGGAGGTCTGCGGAACGACGGTCATTCACACTCCCGAAGGGACCAGGTCCGGGGTCCGGGCGACCGCGGACGATGAGCGGAGCCAGACGACGCAGGCCGCGACGATCCAGCCGAGTTGACTGCCGTAGGCGACACCGGCGACGAGGATCCCCTGGTTCGAGGACCACCAGATCCCGCTCGGGTCGAACAGCGCTCCGAAGTACAGGAACTGGCACGGCGCCGCGACGAGGGCGAGGATCCCGAGCCACCGCGGGAAGACACCCCGGCCGGTCACGAGGATCACCAGCGCGATCCCGCCGAACATCAGCACCCACAGCGGGGCGCACGTGACGATCGGCAGCAGGAACAGGTCGTGGTTGTACTGCGTGACCGACGGGTGCAGCTCTCCGACGCGGAACGAGACGCCGAAGACGCCGGTGACCCACAGAATCGGCGCGGCCAGGAAGGCGAAGGCGCCGAACAGGTAGGCCGTGGCCCCCGTGCCGTGTCCCTCCTCCGCCGACTTCAGCGCCGTGTAGAGGCGGGAGAGGAACAGACCGAGCGGAGCGAGCGCGGCCGCCCAGACGCACCCGGCCATCAGCTGAGTCGTGCGGTGCTCGGAGTAGAACGCGACGATCTGGTCGGCCGGGGCGTCGCTGTCCGGCGTCTCGCCGAACGTCGTGAAGACGTTCGTCTGCCAGAAGACGATCCAGGCGGTCATCATCAACGCGATGTAGCCGAGACCGCCCCAGGCACCCAGGCGGTTCAACTGACGCTCACTCATGGCAGAGCCCCTTCGGGACGGTGGGGTCGTGGCAGTTGCGCTCAGCGGTCGGCAGAACCGCTGCGTCGTTGTCGTCTTCGGACGTTGTCGATGGAGGCCATGTCCTGTGACTCGCCCCACCCGGGCTGCCCGTTGACCTCCCACTCGACCAGGCACCAGTCGACGTACCAGAGGTCGACGTACCGCAGCCGGTTACGCATTCGGCCGACGGCGGAGATCGTGCGGCCGTCGGGATCGACGAGCTCGACCTCGACCGCGAGCGGCGCGCCGTCGGAGGCGCGCTCGGTCACGCGGCGGTGGCCGGAGGCCGGGACCGACAGCACGCCGTCGACGATCATCAGCCCGTAGGCGAAATGGTCGGCCTCGTCGTCAGCCTTGGTCTTGTCCGGGGTGATCATCGTCGTGCTGAACGCCAGCTGATCCGAGATCCAGGCCATCTCCAGACCGCCGCGCATGTTCGCGAGGAACGGCCGCCGGACGCCCCAGGAGCGGTCGCGCATCTGGTGGCAGTCGACGTCGTAGCGTTCGCCGTCGATCACCAGGGAGCCGGTGACGTGCCCGAGCTGCTCGTAGTGGAAGTTGCCGAAGTCCTCGGTGCCGCGCTTGCCACCGGCGCTGAACGACACGTCGTAGGCCGGGGTGACGCCCCGCCAGTTCAGGTCCAGCGTGCATGCCTCGGACTGGTAGGTCAGCCGGTACTCCCCCAGCGGCGCCAACGTCTCGACGCTCATGCCGTTGGTGAGCGAGAACGAGAACATGTCCGCCTCGGCGGGCAGCGGGTTGAACGGGAACCAGTGGTAGTACAGGCAGTCGTCGCGGTGCGAGCCGTTCCCGTCCCACACCGCGACGCCGCCGGCGACGAGGTTCATGTTCGGGCGGACCCAGTAGTAGAAGAACCCGTTGATCTCCCGCTCGGGGATCTGGAAGCCGAACCACGCCGACTCGTTCCACCACGGGTCGGGGCTCCCACGGTGGAAGCTGTCCGCGCCGGACGCCGGCGTCAGGATCCGCTCGTCACTCATGCCGCGCGTTCCAAGATCTCGACGGTCCCGGTCCCGCCGTCGACGCGGATGCGGTCGCCGGTGCGGATCACGCTGGTGCCGACCTGGGTGTTCACCACGCAGGGCAGGCCGAGCTCGCGGGCCACGACGGCGGCGTGGCTGAGCGCCCCGCCGATGTCGACGACCAGCGCCGCCGAGACGAACATGATCGACGCCCAACTCGGGTCGGTCGTCGGGGACACGAGGATCTCGCCGTCGTCGACCTCGCCGAAGTCCGCGTCGAGCACGACGCGGGCGACGCCCTCGATCACCCCGGGGCTGACACCGACGCCGCTCACGGTGTTCTGCCCGGCGACCGACCGGCGCACCTCGTCCGCGGCGTCGACCGCACGGGTGGCCGTGGGCATGCCGCGCCACTCGCTCGGGATCACCAGGGTCTCGTAGAGCGCGCGGCGTCCCCGGCGGCGGGCGACGAGGTCGGTCACGTCCCGCGGGAGTTGCGAGGCGGTGAGCTCATGGGTCGTCAGGTAGAAGACGTCCTCGGGGTCCGAGAGCACACCGTCGGCAGCGAGCAGAGCACCCATCCGGCGCGCGACGCCACGGCAGACGTCGACGCTCTGCAGCATGCCCCGCTTGGGGACCCCGCGCTGCGGGATGTACCGCCCGGCGGCGGCGAGCAGGCCGCGCACGGCCGGCCGCTGCCAGACCGGCACTGACGCCACGACCTCGTCGACCATCTGCCGGTAGTTGGCGTGCGCGGCGGCGTCCCGGGCGGCAGGCGACTCGCTCTCGTCATAGGTCCGGTAGCCCTCGAGGATCCGGAGCAGCGGCGCCGGGTCCTCGCGCCAGGAACGGCTGGACGCCTCGCCCTCACCCGGCCCGTGGTACCCGTGGCGCAGCAGGAACTCGGGCAGGTCCAACTGGCCCTTGGACACCGCCCACATGTCGGCCAACATGCCCGCCTCGGCGCCGCCGGACCCGCTCAGCACCGCGGCGTCGCCGACCCCGGTGCGGCGCACCAGCGCCTCGACCGCGTCGAACAGCGGCGTGATGACCGCGAACGTCATGTGCCCCTGAGCGATCAGGACGCGGACGAAGACGTCGCACGCCTCGGTCAGGCACGCGCGCGCCTCGGCCAGGTCCATCTGCGGCAGCCGCTGGATCGTCCGCCGGTACCACTGGTCGGTCTCGGCGGAGACCGTCCGGACCTCGCGCGGTGAGGTGGTCACCACCTTCGCCATGCTCGCCGCCACGCGCGCGTAGAAGCGCCGCGTCGGGTTGGACGCCAGGGTCGGCGGCACCCGCCCGAGCAGCGAGAGCGCCACCTTCTCCGCGCTGGTGCCGGGCATCCGGTCACCCATGACGGCGAAGAAGTCGACGTTCCAGCCGATGCGGCCGTAGAACGGCCGCATCGTCCAGGTGTTCGGGTCCGCCGGTACCGCCCGTTCGACCGCGGTCAGCGCACCCATGTCCGCGATCGCGCCGCGGAACGCCCGTTCGGCGTTACCGCCCCAGAACGTCCACCCCAGCGGAGTGAGGACGCCCGGCATGGCCTCGCCGACGTTCGTCCGCGTCCAGTGCTCGTCGGGGCGGCTGAACGCGTGCAGCGGGTCCCAGGCCTCGACGGTGACCGAAGTCGGATCGAGCTCGGTCGCGGGTTCGGTGGGGGGTTTGGAAGGGTCCGTCACACGTCCCACTCGAACTCCAGGCTGACCGGCCGGTGGAAGATCATCCCCGGCTGTACCCGGATCTGCTGGTCCGGAACAAGGCGCAGGTTGGGCAGCCGCGTGATGGCCGTCTCGAGGGCGACCTTCATGTCGAGACGCGCCAGCGGGGCGCCGATGCACAGGTGGACGCCGGTGCCGAAGTGGATGCTGCGGCGCATCTCCGACGGGTCCCGGTCGATGTCGAACTTCTCCGGGTTCGAGAACACCGCCGGGTCGTTGTTCGCCGACTGCACCAGCAGGAACAGGTTCGAGCCCGCCGGGATCTTCTGGCCGTAGAACTCCACGTCCTCGAGCACCTGTCGCACGATGCCGCGGGCCGGCGTGAGACGACGCAGCGACTCCTCGACCGCCTTGGGCACGAGCGACAGGTCGTCCCGCAGGCGCGCGAGGACCTCCGGGTGCTGGGCGAGCATGTTCAGCGAGAAGCTGATGCCGCCGGCGCTGGTCTCGAACCCGGCGATGACGAACTGCCCGATGATGCCGAGGATCTCGAGGTCGGTGAGGCTGCTCTCGCCCTCCTCCTGGGCCAGGACGAGCTCGCTGATTGCGTCGTCCCCGGGCTCCTTGCGGCGCGCGGCGATCGCGTCGTTGAGGTACTCGCTGAACTTGACCTGGTCGCGCGCCAGCTCCAGGCGGCGCTCCGGGGTGATGCTCGGCAGGAACAGCTCCGTCATGCCCAGGGTCCAGTCGCGGAACCGCTGGTTGTCCTCGTCGGGCAGGCCGAGGAACTTGATGATCACGTGCAGCGGCATCGGCGTCGCGAACTTCTCGACGAGGTCGGCGCGGCCGTCGGCGACGAACTCGTCGATGAGGGCGTTGGCGGCGTCGCGGACCGCCTGCTCGCGGCGGGCGACCGACTTCGGCGTCAGCGGGTGGTTCGCAAGTCGGCGGATGCGGGTGTGCTCCGGCGGGTTGGTGTTGACGAGCGCGGGAATCCAGGGCGCGTAGCCGTGCGGCAGCTGATCCTTCACCTCGTCCGGCACCTCGCCGACGAGATCGGCGGGCATGCTGCCGAAACGCTTGGAGTCCTTCGCCACCGCGGCGACGTCCTCGTAGCGGGTCAGGATCCACGCGTCCATCTCGGCCACGTACATGATCGGTGCGGCCTCACGGAGCTGCCCGAACAGCGCGCAGGTGTCCCAGGTGCCGGCGAGCACCTCGAGCATGCTCGGCTGCCGCGCGCCGGCGCCCGCCGGGCAGCCGGTCGGAGCTTCGGTGGTGGTGTCGGTCATGACGAACCCTTCAGGAGCGCGGCGGAGTCGAGGTCGATCGCCATGTCGGCGTATCGCTTGGCCTGGGCGGCGATGTAGGCGTCGATCTCCGGGGTGGAGACGACCTGGGCGGCCAGGCCGACGAACAGGAACGCGCCGTAGAGCGCACCCTCGCGGTAGGCGTTCCAGCAGGCGTCGGCGTCGAAGTCCTCGACACCGGCACCGACGAGCTGGGCGTGGTAGTCGGCGACGAGGGCCTTTTCCTGCACACGGCGGTCCTCGGTCGGCAGGGACGAACCGATCAGGTAGGCCAGGTCGATCCCGGGCGGACCGAGGCGGACGGTCTGGAAGTCGATGACCGTGATCGCCGGCGCGCCGGGGGCGGTGCCGCGCATGAGGTTGTCGCTGCGGAAGTCGCCGTGCTGCACGACGGTCGGGCGGCCCCAGCTGCGCACCCACTCCCCCGCGCGGGGCAGGTTGGCGCGGAAGAACTCGATGTGCTCGGCGTCCAGGCTGTCCCCGAACCGGGCGACGAAGGGCTCCAGGCCCTGGCCCATCGCCTCGAACATCCCGATCGCGCGGGCGGGGTCGGCCAGCCAGGCCAGTTTCTCCACCTGCGGGGAGTTCCACAGCGGCGCCTGGAAGGCCACCAGCTCGGTGATCGCGGCCCGGCAGGCCTCCAGCATCTCCTCGACCGTCGACCCGGCGCCGACGTTCGGGATCGGGGCGGCCACACCGGTGAGGTCGGCCATCACCAGGGTGAACAGACCTGAGGTGGGGTCAGACTCGCCCAGGTAGCAGGTGGGGATGCTCATCCCGGGCACCAGCGGCGCGACGTCCCGGTAGAAGCTGACCTCCAGGTCGTACATCCCCATCGCCTTCGCCATCCCGAAACTGCCCGGGTCGGTGGAGGGGATCTTCACGATCACGGAGGCGGGAGCGGTGGTCTCGCCGTCGTAGCTCAGGGACGCGCGGATCATTCGCGCGAAGGCGCCACCACCGAGCTGCTCGGTGGACACCGCGGTCACCCTCGCGTCGCCGAGCACGTCGGCCAGGGCGGCGGTGAACCAGTCGGCGGTCATCTCCTCGACGGAGTTCACGATCGTCATGACGGCGGCCTACTTTCCGTACGGCGGGTAGTCGGGCGAGTCCGGGAAGCAGTGCAGCAACCCGGGGTCCTTCGCCAGCAGCCGCCGCCAGTACCGCCGGTAGTGGCGGAAGTTCATGAAGTCCTGGTCCTCGCCGTACACGACCTGGCCGTCGTACTCCCAGCGGACCAGGGACCACCAGTTGATGATGTCGCTGTTGATCGGCCACTTGAGCCAGTTCATCGTCTGGCCCTCGGCGTGCAGCTCACGGCCGAGCTCGTCGACGGCGTCGATCACCTGACGCAGCACCCGACCGTCGCGGCCCCGCTCCGCGCGGCGGGTGCCCCCCACGATCTGGGCCTTGACCCCGTCGCGGATGTAGAACCCGGTCGTCACGGTCTCGGTCGTGCCCTCGATCGGGTCGTCCTCGAACGCCAGCGTCGTCTGCGGGTCGTACAGGTGCCAGCCGCTCTCCGGCGAGGCGAAGACGTACGGCCAGCCCGCGCGCAGCGGGTCCTTCACGTCCGCGTGCCGCGGACCCCAACCGCGGTCGCGCAGGGCGCCGCAGTCGATCTCGATCCGCTCACCCTCGAGCTCGATCCAGCCCCGGAACCAGCCGGCGTGCTCGTAGTGCCCGACCGAGAAGTCACCCTCCTTGGCGACCCAGTTCTTGATGCCCGGGTCCTCCTCGCCGCTCTTGGTCAGCTTCATGTAATGCGGCTCGGCCATCGCGGTCCACGTCAGGTCGAACGTGAAGCCGTTCCTGTCGTAGGTGATGTGGTACTCCTGCTGCGGCGTCACCATCTGGCACGACAACGAGTTCGACAGCGTGAAGTCGTACATGTCCGAGCCCGGCGGGATCGCCAGGTGCTGGTCCCACCCGTAGTACAGGCAGTTGTAGACGTCCTCACCGGTGTGGTCCCACACCGCCGGGCCGGCCACGACCAGGTTCATGTTCGGACGCCAGTACCAATAGATGAACCCGCACAGATTCCGCTCCGGCACTGTGAACCCGAAGAGCGTGTTCTCGCTCCAGTACGGGTCGTCACTTCGCTTGTGCCAGTGCTCGTCGGCAACGTCGATCCGGTCGGTCCAACCCATGCGGCGTCCTTGAGTCGATCGGGGCGGGGGGCGTGCGCTCAATCACGCATTAGACAGAGTGTGCAACATCTTGGACGCTCTGTCTAGAGACGTTGTGCAAGGACCGGGCGAATGTCGCCAGGGCTCGAATCAGCCGGCGAATCAGCCGGCGAATCAGCCGCGCGGAGCGGCGATCGGGCGCTGCGGAGAACCGACGTAGAGGGTGTGCCACAGCATCGAGGTGAAGGTGGCGAGCAGTCGGTCGACCGCGTCCTCGTCGGCCTCGGCCACCACGTTGCCGAGACCTCGCTCAAGCATCGCCACGGTCCAGGCGGCGGTCTCCGCCGCGACCAGGTCGGGGTCGACCCAACCCTCCTTCTGCCCGTGCTCGATGTGCACACGCAGTTCGTCGGTGACGCGGGCGATCGCCTGGTCGAGGCGGTCGCGGACCTCGGTGTTCTGCGACGCCTCGTCGTTGAACGCCGCCAGCAACCGGCGGTGCTCGACGTAGACCTCGGCGATGCCGCGCAGCGCGCGGCCGAGGTCGTCCTGGGTGGCGGCCCCGTCGAGTGCGAACCAGGCGGCGGTGGCCTTCGCCAGCTCCTCCTCCACCTCGGCGAACCACGCCTCGAGCAGGCCGGCCTTGCCGTCGAAGTAGATGTAGAAGGTCGCCCGCGACAGTCCGGCGGTCGAGGCCAGTCGCTCCACCGAGACGGTGGAGTACGACTCCCCCGCGGCCGCGAGCTCCTCGATGGCCGCCAGCAGGCGGTCGCGGATGCTCCGGCGGCGGTCCTCGGCCTCGGCCTTCTTCCGGCTCCGCTTCGTCCTCGGGGCGCTCAATGCAGCGCCTTCCAGACGATGTCCGTCATCGCGGTGACGACGCGCTCGGGGTCCTGGTCCTCGGGCCGCAGGCTCAGCTGCATGAGCCCGCGTTCGAAGCCCCAGGTGAGCCACTGCCCGACGGCGTCGGGATCCAGGTCGGCGCGGATCACGCCGGCCCGCTGGCCGCTGCGGACGTAGCCGGCGATGCCGGCGACACCGTTCGCCATGTAGTCGAGGTACTCGTCGCGGACCCGTGCGTCGTGCGAGACCGACTCGGAGACCGCGCGCATCAGCAGGGCGTGCGGCCGGTACACCTCGACCAGATGCCGGAGGGCGACGCGGAGTTCCTCCTTGTCGGCCTCCGGCGGGAGCATCCACCACACCCGGCTGGCGTCGAGCGAGGCGCCCATGACGTCACCGACGAGCGCGCGGAGCAGGTCGCCCTTGTCCTCGAAGTAGTTGTAGAACGTCGACCGGGAGATCTCGGCCTCGGCCGCCATCTGCTCCACCGTCAGCGCGCCGTAGGTCTCCTGCTCGAGCAGGCGCTCGACAGCCGGGAGCAACCAGCGCGAGATCAGCTCACGGCGTTCGATGTGCCGGCGATCGAGGGGCTGGGCTCGCCGGCTGGTACCGGTCGGCGTCGTGGGTGAGGACATGGCTACCCGCCAGCCTAGCCGCGCGACGCCGTCGCCCGGGCGCGTCGCCGCGCCCGGGCGGACGGCTTTACTGGGGCCCCTTGGCGTTGACCTTCAGGCACTTGGAGCCTTCGGGCGCGACGAACTTGCCCTGAGAGATCGCGACCAGGAAGTAGCAGGACGTGATGCCGTCCCGCGGGAGCTTCGGGGTGAACGTCAGCGGGGCGACCAGACCACCGAGGGTCTCGTTCTTGATGGTGTAGAGACCCTTGATGACGTCGGCCGAGGTCGGGTTGGCCGGCAGGCCGGCCCGGACCGCGTGCGCCGCCAGGACACCCGAGGCGTAGGCCATCGCCGGGCTCGGACCGCCGAGCGGACGGCCGAAGTACTTCTGCAGGTCCTCGGCGTACTTCTTGGGACCGGGCAGCGAGGCGTCCACCCACGGGAAGGTGTTCAGCGGCGCGAAGAAGTTGTTCTGGTTCAGGGCCGCGTAGTCGGTGAGGTTCGCGCTCAGACCGAGGCTGATGCCGAGGAAGATCGGCTTGTAGTCCTGCGCGTGGCAGTTCGTCGCCAGGCGGCCGACACTGGGGCCGTCGAGGATGGCGATGATCGCCTCGGCCCCGGCGCGCTTGGCCGCGATGCACTGCGAGGTGTAGCTCGGCGCGACGACGGACGCCTTCTGCGACAGGACGATCTCGCCGCCCATCGCCTTGACGACCGGCGACCCGACCTGCAGGTCCTTGCTCGCCGCGACCGGGCCGCAGGAGTTCGGGATCTCGGTGCAGTAGAAGACCGCGATCTTCTTCGCGCCCTTGCTGATGGCGATCTCCGCGTCCGCCGCGCCGATGACGCTGACGAAGGGGCCGATCGGGAAGAACATCGGGTTCTCGAAGAACGGCAGCTCGGAGGAGTCGCCACCGATCGACGGGACGCCGACCTCCTTGAGGTACTTCTCGATGCCGGCGACGGACAGCGGCATGTCCAGGCCGATGAAGGCCAGCACCTTGTCGTTCTGGACCATGCGCTGGGCGATGGTCAGCGCCGTCGCCGGGTCGCCACCGTCGTCGGCGGAGACCACGCGCACCGGGTGGCCACCGAAGCCGCCACAGGCGTTGGCCGACTTCGCCCAGACCTGCAGCGCCTCCGGCAGGCCCTTGAAGAGCTCACCGAGCAGACCGGACTGGGTGCTGATGTTCCCGAGCGTCACGACCGAACCCGAGGTGGCGCACTTGTTGCCGCTGCCCGCGGCCGCCTTGCCGGGCTGCGCCGCGGTGCCGGTCGAGGCGCCGCCCGCGGTGGTCGCCTTGCCCGGCGCCGCGGTGGCCGCGCCGCCGGCGCTCTGACCGGGAGCCGTGGTGTCCGGACCTGCCACCGCGCCGGGGTCGACGGCCCCGATTCCGGCGCCGGTGTCGGCACCGGGCGCGGCGCCCGTGTCGAACCCGGTGCTGCCGTCGGGGGCCGCGACCACGCCGGCGGAGTTCGCCGCGACGAACTCCTGGCTGTCACGCCGGGAGCCGCATCCGGACAGGGCGAGGGTCGCCGTCAGGGCGCCGACCAGCAGACCGACGGTCAACTGGCGGCGTCCCGGGACGCGCGATGAGGCGGATCGCCTGAACTTCATTCGGGTGGTTCCTCTCGGGGCCGGACGGCGGCTCGACGGTTCGAGAACGGGGGCTTACTTGACGGCGAGGAAACGGACCAGGTGCGCCGCGCCGAGGGCGCCGAGCGCCGCGACGACGAGCATCAGGTACGGGCTCTCGCCGTAGGAGGCCGCGCGCCCGGCGAGGGCGACGACACCGGTCTGCGGCGAGGCCGCGGGCGCGAGTTCGACGGTGGGCACGGCACCCGGAAGCTGGCCGGTGGCCGTCTCCGGCAGAGCGGCGGCGTCGGGCGGGAGTGCGCCCGGGAGCTGGCCGGCGGCGGCATCGATCGCTCCGGACAGCTCGGGTGAGATGCCCCCGACGGTGGAGTCGACGACGTCCGCGCCGGTGGTCACGGACCCGCCGTTGGTGGCGGAGAGGGTGACCCGGCCGAAGGTGTAGACGACGTCGACCTTGCCCTGGGTGGGAACGTTCTGGCTCGACCTCACCTGCAAGGCACCGGAGGAAACCGTGCGGATCGTCTTGCGCGCGTCGGGCTGGGCGCCGGTGCTGGTGGTGCCGTCGGTGTAGGTGAACGTGCGCGGCAGGTAGGTCAGGGCCAGGCCCTGCGGCTCGAGCGCGGCGTTGAGTGCGGTGATCGAGGACGGCGTGAGCGGGACGGGCGCACCGGCGACCAGCGACCCGTCGTCCCGGATGCCGGAGGGGAAGTTGCTGGCGACGGTGACGGTGCCGAGGTCGGTGGTGCCGGTGATGACGGGCTTGCCGTTCGGCGACTTGGTCATCGACAGGACCGAGGACACCCGGCCGAGGTCGAGCACCCCACCGAAGCTGAACGCCGAGGCACCCGCGGCACCCTCGGTGGTGACGGTGCCGTCGTCGTTGGCGGTGGCGCGGGCGATGGCGAACCCGGTCGAGCTGTCCGAGCCGATCTGACCGAGTCGGACGCTGCCGACCGAGGAGCGCTCCGCCGTGCGGGCCGAGAGCTCGTAGCCGCCGGTCTTCTGCTCGTCGATCGCGTTGGCCGGGTAGCTGGCCGCGACGTAGCCGGGGAACGGCGGGATCGCGGGCAGGTTGCCCGCACCGAGGCCGGTCACGGTGGAGGGCAGCGAGTAGCCGAACGGCGCGTAGGGGGCACCGGCGTCGGCCTTGACGACACCGGAGCTCGACAGGGTCGCCGAGGCGCCGTAGGGGCTCGCATCGACGACCTGGGTCACCGGCAGGTTGTTGTCGGCGATGTGGATGTCGAGCGAGCTCGCGCCGGCGAGCAGCTCGTAGTCGGTGGGGGCGTCGGCCTGGGCCGAGCCGCCCAGCACCAGGCCGCTCACGGCGAGCAGGGCGATCGCCCCGGCACCGGCGGCGACGCGGCGGCCGGTGGCCCGGCTCAGCCGGGTGCTCGAGGTCGGCTTTGCGGCGCGGTGGGTCATCGACTCGCTCCCAGGTAGGACTCGGCGACGGCGCTCTCGCTGAGTTCGCCGGGTTCGCCGGCGAAGGTGATGCGGCCGCGGTTGAGGATGTAGACGTAGTCGGCGAACTCCAGTGCCCGCGCGACGTACTGCTCGACGAGCAGCAGGGACTTCCCGGACCGGGCGAGGCCCTCCAGGAACTCGAAGATCTCCGAGACGATCTTCGGCGCCAGCCCCATCGACACCTCGTCCAGGAGCACGATCGAGGGGTCGCTGACGTAGGTGTGGGCGAGGGCGAGCATCTGCTGCTCACCACCGCTCATGGTGCCGGCGAGCTGCGTGGCGCGCTCCCCCAGGCGCGGGAACGCCTCGGCCGCGCGGGCCATCGCACGCTTGTCGACCTGCGGCGGTGCCTGCAGGCGCACGTTGTCCGCGACCGACAGACCCGGGAAGACGCCCCGCCCCTCGGGGACGTGACAGATACCCCGCCGGGCGAGGTCCTCGGTCGGGCGGCCGGTGACGTCGACGCCGTCGAGGATGATCTGACCCCCCGTCGGCTTGAGCAGACCGGACGCGACGCGCAGCAGGGTGGTCTTGCCCGCACCGTTCGGGCCGATCAGCGCCACGACCGAGGAGTCCGGAACGATCAGGTCGACGTTGCGCAGCACCGTGCCGGTGTCGTAGCCGGCGGTGATGCCCCGTAGCTCAAGCATGCGCTGCCTCCGCTCCGTCGATCGATTCGGCTGCGGAGTCCAGCGCACTCGACTCGGTGCCGAGGTAGGCCTCGAGGACGATCGGAGACGCGAGCGCCTCGGCCGTCGGGCCCTGATGGATCAGCCGCCCGAAGTCCAGGACGTAGATGTAGCTGCAGATCGAGGACACCAGCGCCATGTCGTGCTCGACGAGCAGGATCCCGACGCCCCGGTCGGCGACGAAGTCGAGCAGGATCTGCCCGAACTTCTCGGTCTCCTCGGGGTCCAGACCGGAGGACGGCTCGTCGAGGAGCAGGAACGAGAACGGGGTCGCGATCGCGCGGGCGAGCTCGACGAGCCGGCGCTGACCGGTCGACAGGTCCCCCGCGGTGCGCCGGGCCAGGCCCGTGATCCCGCAGAGTTCCAGGGCGTCCGCGGCCCGCGCGGCGATCTTCCTGCGCTCCCCCGGCGGGCAGAACATCTGCCCGAAGGGGCGGCCGGCGGCGAGGAAGGACTCGACGCCGAGCTCGACGTTCTCCACGACCGTCATCGAGTCGAAGAGCTCCATGCGCTGGAACGTGCGGCCCAGGCCACGCGCCGCGCGCTTGGAGGTGCCGTGCCCGTCCAGGACCGTCCGGCCCAGCCGCACGGAACCGCTCGCCGCCGGGACGACCCCGGTGCAGGCGTTGAACGTCGTGGTCTTGCCGGCCCCGTTCGGGCCGATGAGGCCGGTGATCTGCCCGGCCGGCGCCGTCAGCGTCACCTCCGAGACCGCGACCAGACCGCCGAAGCGGACCGTGACGCCGTCGATCTCCAGCGACGGGAGCTCGCGCGTCATGCCGCCACCCCCTCACGCACACGGCCCTGAACTCGCTGGACCCGGACGGCCGTCGGGGTGCGCCGCCCGACGCGGGCGATGCCGCGTCGGCCGAGCGTCGGCACCCGCAGCGCCGGGGCGATCGCCACGCCGAGGGCGAGCGCACCGAAGATCGCGCCCTGGTAGTCGACGAAGGTCTCGCTGTTGAACGGCTCGTAGATCCGGATGACGACGAACAGCACCGCCGCGATCACCGGCGACAGGATCGGCCGGCGGCCGCAGAAGGTCAGGACCGCCACCAGCACGAGGGAGTTGAAGTACCCGAACGAGCCACCCGCGTTGCCGGAGGCGGACTGCGGGACGCCCGCGATCAGGACGCCACCCACCGCGGCCAGGAACGCCGAGAGGCTGAAGACCATCAGGCACGTCAGGCGCGTGTTGGTCGCGTGCGCCGCCAGGGCCGCCGGCGAGTCGCCGAGGCCGCGGAGCAGACGACCGAGGCGGCTGCGACGGACCGTCAGAATCATGGCGACGCACCCCAGCGCGATGACCAGCGCCGTGTAGTAGTAGCCGCGGTCGCTCGCGGTGTCCATGCCGAACAGCTCCGGACGGGAGACCGAGCGGATGTCGGCGGCGCCGAACATGAAGTCGGTGGCGTAGATCAGGTTCTGGAACAGCAGCCCGAACCCGAACGTGGCCACCGCCAGGTACGTGCCCGACAGACGGAACGACGGGATCGAGACCAGCGCACCGACCGGGATCGCGACCAACGCACCCGCGAGCAGCGCGAGCAGCCACGGCCACCCGGCGTTCTGCGCGTGGTAGAAGGTCGTGGCCCCGACGGCGGCGAACGCCATGTGACACAGCGAGAGCTGGCCCGAGGTCCAGATCAGCAGACCCAGCGAGGCGAGCACGATCGCGAACCCGATCGCGGTCGTGTACTGGTTGATGTCGGCGGAGTCGACGACGAACGGGACCATCACCGCGGCCGACAGCCCGAGCGCGCCGGCCGGGAGCATGACCTGCGGCGGGAACTGGCGGATCGGCGTCGCCCGCCGGGCCCGCTTCGCACCGCGCTCGATCAGCTTGCGCCTGGGCACGAACAGCAGCGCCGCGACCAGGACCAGGAACGGCACCTGCGTGTAGAGCTGCGAGAGCACGACGTCGGTCTGGCCGGCGAGCTTGTCGGACAGGATGTTCATCGTGATGCCGATGCCGATCGCGGACGCGAACGTCAGCGGCAGGCTGGAGAACCCGCCGAGCGCCGCGGCGCCGAACGCCGTCACGTAGAGCAGCAGCATCTGGTTGACCTGGATGCCCAGGCCCGGAGCGATCAACATGCCCGAGATCGAGACGAACGACGAGCCGATCGCCCACGCGTAGCGGCGGACCACGACCGGGCTGGTCGCCTCCAGCGCGAGCAGGTTCGGGTCCTCGACCACGGCCTGCATCGCGACACCGAGGCGGGCGCGCTTGAAGTACAGGTACAGACCGGCCGTGGAGGCGAGAGCGAAGACCGTGACGATGACCTGGCTCGCCTGCACGCGCACCTCGCCGATCGCGAAGCTGTCCGTCGGCAGGTACTGCGAGAACTGCAGGGTCGCCGGGCCGTAGGCGCCGGTGAGGACCGACTGCAGGAAGACCAGCAGACCGATCGTCGCCACGATCTTCATGACCGGGGGCGCCTCGGCCAGCAGGTAGGCCATCCGCTCCAGGATCAGCGAACCGCCGATGCCGACGATCAGCAGCGCCAGCAGCGCCGCCACCGGCCACGGCATCCCGGCGTCGATCCGGAAGCTGTAGAACACGTACGCCGACGCGGCCGCCTGGCCACCGATGGCGAGGTTGAAGATGCCGGAGGTCTTGAAGGTCAGAACCAGGCCGAGCGCCGCGAGAGCGTAGATCGAGCCGTCCGAGATGCCGTTGATGACGAACGGCCACAAGTCGTTCGCCGACGCCAGGAGCCCGCCGACCAGCAGCAGGACCACGGTCAGGCCGATCTGCTGCGGACGGCCCTTGAGGTTCGTGCGCGCGGCGTCGCCCGCGCGGGTGAGAACGGTGCTCATGGGCGGCACGCTCCGCACGCCGCGCGGCCCGCGGCCTCGTGCGCCGAGCGTTCGGCCGCCGGCCAGTTCCGCCCGGTCGCGAGCGGGCAGTCCGCGCGGTGGAACCGGCGCAGCGACTCACCCGCCACCAGCACGGGCGAGGACGCGCGGGGGGCCAGGCTCTCCTTCGCGGTCGCCGCGGTCTCGGGAAGCGCGGCCGCGCGCGCCACCGTGGCCGGGCGCAGCTGAGCCCGCCGGCGCTCGACGAGGCGGCGACGGCGGGTGCAGATCGAGCGACGCCCGTTGAGGAACCAGGACACCAGTCCCGCGCCGGCCAGCAGCGTGCCGGCGGCGGAGAGGTTCAGGGCGGCAATCTGGTCACCCTCGACGAGCTTGTCCGACGCGCTGTACCAGCCGACGAACCACAGCAGGGCGCCGACGCCGACCAGGATCGACGTGACCGCGAGGTCGGCCGGGGTCCACAGCGTCGCGGCCACCGGGGGGCGACGTCGCTGACGGGTCGTCACTGAGCCGACCCCACCAGGGAGTTCGGCGTCACGACGGTCGGAGCGGCCTGGGCGGCGGCGTCCTCCTCGGCCTGGAGGGCGAGCAGCTCCTCCAGCTTGTCCAGCTGCGTCCACTCGTCACGCAGGTCGGCGGACAGCCAGAGGATCCCGCCCAGACCGAGCAGGAACAGTCCCCCGAACCCGGCCGAGATGACGTACGGGATCTGCTCGGCGGTGTAGAGCTTGTTGCTGACCCCGATCCAGCCCAGCACCAGCGCGATCGCGCCGGCCACCACGCAGACCCACGCACCGGCTCGGTCCCAGCTGAGCCGGAGCCACTGTCCGAGATCCATCTGCAGTTCCTCTCCGTCCTGACGGGTCGGCGCACCGCAGCCGGCCGGCACGGGTCGGCCGGGTCGGCGTGCAGGTTGCTGCCCGTCGAGGGGCGATTCGGGGGCGGGTCGGGCCGCAGCCCGGGAAGTTCACCGGTTGTCGGGGGGGCGCCGGGGGTGGCGCAGGTCCCATGGTGACGAAACTTGCACAGGTTGTCTAGAGGGCTTGTCCAAGATCTTGCACAGGGTGCCTAATCAGCGTTCGGCGGGCGCCCGGGTCGGTTCCACCGGCGTCGATTCTGCCTGCGTACGGCGGGTCCGCTCGGTTCTGTCGGTCCGGAGCGCTACACAGTGAACAACGAGTCATCGGCTCCTGAGCAACATGCGCAACAGGCGAGACCGGAAGAGGGCAGCGATGGGGCAAGTCCTACGGCTGGTCGGGTCGCCCGACCCGGTCGAGGTGCTCGACGCCGAGGAGCGGCGAGCGGCGCTGGTGCTGATCTACGCGTGCGCCCAGCAGCGGCGGCGCGGAGCGCTGGCCCGGCACCGGCGGCAGCCGTGCGACCCCTGGGCGTTTCTCGACCCCGAGGAGCCCGACGCCCGCGCCCTCGCCCAGGCATGGGTCCGCGGGTGGGAGGACCACGAGGCGGTCCTGACCGCGGTCGGCCGCGGGGCCTGCGCGGCCGAGGCCGGCCAGTCCCCCGAGGCGTGCCCCTACCCCGCCGACTCCGACGACGAGGACGAGAGCTTCCTCGTCAAGCACTGGCTCTACGGCTGGCGCGCCCGCGGCGGCCGGTGCGGCGGTGAGCCCCGGATCGCCCCGGTGATCCCGCTCCCCCGTGAAAAAAGGGTGACACCCCTTACTGCGCAGTAAGGGGTGTCACCCTTTATTGACACGGGCGTCAGGTGAGCAGAACCTGGGTCGCGGACTCCTTGAGCTTCGCGTTCGCCCAGCGCATCTGACGGAGGTTCTCGGTGTGCGCGCGCTGGGCCAACTCGATCAGCGGGAGGTCCTGGACACCCTGCGCCCCCTGGGCGATCAGCTCCCAGTCGACCGAGACACCGGCGGCCGCCAGGTAGATCTCCCGCAGGTCGAGCAGCAGGAGCATCCCGGCCTCGGGCTCGCGGCCGAGGACCTCGGCCGCGCGCTCCCGGAGACGTTCGACCAGACGCGTCTCCAACCGCGGCTCGGGGTCGAGGTCCTCGTCGTAACGGCGGGCCTGCTCCGCGATCGCGCGGACGTGCTCGGTCGACCAGGCCGCGAGGGTGCGGGACAGGTGGTAGACGTCCTGGTCCGCCTCGTGTCGCTCGCCGGCGTGCAGCAGCCGTTGGGCGAGTTCGGTCTCGGAGCGGTGCAGTTCCCGCAGGGCCAGGCCGAGCTTCATCGCTGCCCACCGTCCTTCGTCAGGTTCCGCACCGACACCGCGGCGGTCTTGAACAACGGCTGGCGCGACGCCGGGTCCCAGGACGTGATCGTCAGTTCGTTGGCGGCGCGCTCGTGGCCGTCGTCCTCGGTCTTGGTGTCCCAGTAGCCGTAGTGAAACGGCAGGAACACCACGCCCTCACGGATCCCGCCGATCCGCGCCGGGGCGCGCACACTCCCGCGCGGGGAACGGATCTCGAGCAGGTCGCCCTCCTCGACACCGAGCCGCTCGGCGTCCGGGGCCGACACCTCCACCCACACCTCCGGCGCGGCGGCGTCGAGCTGCGGGGCGCGGGCCGTCTTGGTCCGGGTGTGGAAGTGGTAGAGCGTCCGCCCGGTTGTCAGGACGAACGGGTGATCGTCGCTCGGGGTCTCCGGCGGCGGCGTGTACTCGGCGCCCTTGAACATCGCCTTGCCGTCCGGGTTGAAGGCTCGGTACTCCGCCGGCTCCATCGGGGCGCCGGTGAGCAGATCGCGGCCGTAGGTCTCGCAGTAGTCCGCGGCCGCGAAGAACTTCCCGTCCACGTACAGCCGTTCGGTCCCGTCGGGGTTCTCGGCGGTGCACGGCCACTGGACGCCGCCGCGCTCACGCAGCATCGCGTAGCTCAACCCGGTGTAGTCGCAGGGGCGGCCGCGGCTGCACTCCTGCCAGGCCGCGAACGCACTCGCGGGGTCGGTCCAGTGGATCAGCGGCTCCCCGGACCGGTTGCGGAGGTCGAGGCGCCGGGCGTAGTCGAGGAAGATGTCGAGATCTGACCGAGCGTCACCCGGGGGGTCGACCGCCCGACCCGAGTAGTGCACGGTGCGGTCGGCGTTGGTGAACGTGCCCTCCTTCTCGGCCCACGTGGCGGCCGGGAGGACGACGTCGGCGAGCTCGGTGGTCTCGGTCGGGAAGATGTCCTGGACGACCAGGAACAGACGTTCCTGCGCGAGGATCGACCGGATCCGCGCGAGCTCCGGCAGCGACACCGCCGGGTTGGTCGCCGAGACCCACCACATGCGGATCGACCCCTCCTCGATGTAGCGCAGCTGCTGCATCACGTGGGTCGGCGGGCTGTAGTGCGGAATGTCGTGCATGTCGAGGCCCCACACACGCGCCAGGTCCGCGACCTGCGCGTCGGAGGACCAGTTGCGGAAACCCGCCAGGTCGCCGTCCGCGCCGCACTCGCGGGTGTTCTCCGCGGTGGGCTGGCCGTTCATCTGCAGGATCCCGCAGCCCGGCTTGCCCAGCATCCCGCGCAGGAGGTTGAGGTTGTTGACCTGCACGGCCGCGGCGGTCGCCTGGTGCGACTGGTAGAAGCCCTGCAGGACCGTCGACAGCAGTCGCTGCGCGGACCCCACCACCCGAGCGGCCGCGCGGATGTCCGCCGCCGGCACGCGGCAGATCTCCGCGGCCCACTCGGGCGTGCACGGCTTCACCTGCTTCGCGAGTTCGTCGTAGCCGACGGTGTGGGCGGCGATGTAGTCCTCGTCCGTCCACCCGTTCACGATCACCTCGTGCAGCAGCGCATTCATCAGGGCGAGGTTCGTCCCGGGCAGCGGCGCGAGATGCACGGTGGCGTGCTCGGCCACCGGCGTCCGGCGCGGGTCGACGCAGATGACCTGCGGCGGGTTCGGTCCGGCGAGGCGGTCGAGGATTCGCGACCACAGCACGGTCTGCGTGGCCGCCATGTTGTGGCCGAAGAGCGCGATCACGTCGGCGTGGTCGACGTCGGCGTACGAGCCGGGCTGGCCGTCGCACCCGAAGCTCTGCTTCAGCGCCTCGGCGGAGGTCGCGGTGCACAACCGGGTGTTGCCGTCGACGTGGTTGGTGCGCAGCCCGCCGTGCGCGAGGACGCCCAGCGTGTAGTACTCCTCCAGGAACAGCTGGCCCGACGTGTAGAAGCCGATCGCGGACGGCCCGTGCTCGTCGAGCAACTCGCGGGTCCGGCGGACGATCGCGTCCATCGCGGTGTCCCAGTCGGTCTCGACCAGGTGCCCGTTGCGCCGGATCAGCGGACGCGTCAACCGGTCGGTCGAGTTGTTCGCCTGCCAGCCGTAGAGGTCCTTCGGCCCGAGCCGGCCGTGGTTGACGCGGTCGTGCGCGCGGCCGCGCACCCCGACGATCCGGCCCCCGGCCACCGCGACGTCCAGCGCGTCCCCGTTGGAGTGCAGGATGCTCGCCGTCGGCACCCACCGCTCGACGTCAGCCTCACTCACCCCGTCGGCGAGGTAGCTGTCGACCCGCTCCGGCCAGGTCTCCCCCGGCCCGTAGGGAGTCCGTGCGCCCCAGGGTTCCGCGATCCGTGCGTCCATACCGAGGACGTGCCCGCCCCCGATTCCGGCTAACGCCCCGTTTCCTGGCCGTCCCCTTCGAACCAGTGGGGGTGGGGCCGGACGGATCAGCGCGTCAGACGCCGGCGGCGGTGAGGGCGTCGAGGGCGCGGTCGAGGTCCTCGGGCCCGAAGGCGGCGAGGGGGACGATGAGCCGGTCGACCCCGAGGTCGCGGTAGCGGTCGGCGAGGCCGGGGCCGAAGCTGCCGAACGCGGGGGCGATGGAGATCTGGAAGCCGTCGCGCGAACGGCCCTCCTTCTCCAGCTCGACGTCGAGCCGGGTCAGCACGCCGGGCAGGTCCTCCGGGGTGATGTTCATGCCGTTGTACCCCTGACCGAACCGGGCGGCCCGGCGCAGGGCGGCGTCACTGCCGCCGCCCACGTGGATCGGCGGGTGCGGCGTCTGCACCGGCTTCGGGTACAGCCGGCTCGGCGGCAGCTCGTAGTAGCGCCCGGAGTACGACGCGACCTCGTCGGTCCACAGCGCCCGCATCACCGCGAGGTGGTCGTCGGTGCGCAGACCCCGATTCGCCCACGGCACGTTCAGCGCCTCGTACTCCTCCCGCAGCCAGCCCACCCCGACGCCGAAGTCGACGCGGCCGCGGGAGAGGACGTCGAGGTCCGCCACCTGCTTGGCCGTGTAGACCGGGTTGCGCTGCCCGACGATGCAGATGCCGGTGCCGAGGCGGACCGTCGTCGTCCGCGCGGCGAGGTAGCTCAGCGCGACGAAGGGCTCCAGCAACCCGGCGTCCGCCGGCACGGGGGCCCGGCCGTCCGGGCTGTAGGGGTAGCGACTGTCGTAGGAGTCGAAGAGCACCACGTGCTCGGCGACCCACACCGACTCGATCCCCCGCTCCTCGACGGCGACCGCCAGGTGATCGAGGAACTCGGGCCGGCCCGCGCCGTACGCGAGCCCGAACATGACACCGATCTTCACACCGCACCTCCGCGGCGACATCTAAATGCATTAGGTGACGCGACGGAAGGGCCGGTCTCAGAACATGCTGCCCATCGCGGAGGCGACGGTCCCGGCGAGGGCGACGATCAGCGCCATCCCGCCGACCCCGGCCAGCACGCCGACGCCGACGAGAATCGCGTCGCCGAACAGCACCCCGAGGCTGACCAGCACGATGCCGGCCGACGGCAGGGTGTCGAGGCCGCTGAACGGGGGCGCGACGATCGCGCCGATCACGAAGAGCACGACGATCAGGCCGAACACGATCCGCCCCGCGTTGCTCTGCACCGTGCGGGCGAAGCGCGGCCGGGCGATCTTCTCCACCTTCTCCAGCGGAGTGACCAGCCGGCGCCGCGCCTTCTCCGACTGCAGCGACTTCAGCTCCTTGTCCCGCACCCGCCGCGGGAGCCACGGCTCGTCGCGGCCCACGACCAGCTGCAACGCGAGCAGCAGCGTCGCGGCTTCGAGGACGTGCGTGATGCCCGCCGTCGGGATCGGCAGCGCCGAGGGCATCATCAGCAGCACGAACGCGACCGCGAACGCCTGCTGCCCGAAGTGCTTGAGCAGCCCGCCGAGCGTCTTCGGCTCGTCGTCACCCAGCCACGCATCGAGGCGGTCGCTGAGCGCGCGCTCGGGGATGGCCTGCTCCGGGGTCGCGCCCCGCGCCGTCGTCATGCCCAGGCCCTACCCCCGAAGGGCCCGGTTCAGCCTCGGAGCACCGGTGCCCGTTCCACTCAACAAAATGAGATTTGGTATCTCTAAAATGGTCGCGCCAGTCTCGGCAGGGTGCGGACCGGCCCGCTACGGTGCGGCGAGACCAAGGAGCAGCCCATGGACGAAGCAGCACTGCGGCGCGAGGTTCGGGCGTTCGTCGCCGAGCAGGTCCGCGAGCTCGGCATCCGCCTGGAGTGCGACGCCTGGCTGTCGGGCTGCTCGCCCGCATTCAGTCGGGCTCAGGCCGCCCGCGGCTGGCTCGCCATGACCTGGCCGACCGAGTACGGCGGGCACGCGCGCGCCGAGCGCGAGCGCCTTGTCGTCAACGAGGAGCTCCTCGCCGCCGGGGCGCCGGTCGCCGCGCACTGGATCGGGGACCGCCAGTCCGGCCCGTCGATCCTCAAGCACGGGACGGAGGAGCAGAAGCAGCGACTCCTGCCCGCGATGGCCCGCGGCGAGTGCTTCTTCGCGATCGGCATGTCCGAGCCGGACAGCGGCTCGGACCTCGCGTCGGTGCGCACGACCGCCCGCCGCGACGGGGAGCACTGGGTCCTCAACGGCACCAAGGTCTGGACCAGCGGCGCCCACGAGGCGCACTACATGATCGCGCTGGTGCGGACCTCGCCCCTGGACCCGAAGGCGCGGCACGCAGGCCTGAGCCAGTTCCTCGTCCCCCTGCGCGCACCGGGGGTGACGATCAACCCGATCGTCTCCCTCGACGGCGGCCACCACTTCAACGAGGTGGTACTCAGCGACGTCCGCCTGACCGACGCGGACCTGCTCGGCGCCGAGGGCGACGGCTGGAAGCAGGTCACCTCCGAGCTGGCCTACGAACGCTCCGGGCCCGAGCGCTTCCTCTCGACCTTTCCCCTGCTCGCCGCTGCTGCTGACACCTCGTCAGAGTTCGGCATCGCCCTGGCCGAGCTGACGACGCTGCGCGCGATGTCCGCCGCGGTGGCCGAGGCTCTGGGCCGCGGGCAGGCGCCGGCGGTCGAGGCCGCCCTGGTGAAGGACCTCGGGACGCGGTTCGAGGGCCGGGTCATCGACCTGGCCCGGCGGCTGCACCCGCGCGAGGCCGACCCCGACTCCGCCGACGATCTGACGCGGCATCTGGCGCACTCGGTCACCCACTCCCCCGGGTTCACCCTCCGCGGCGGGACGAACGAGATCCTGCGCGGGATCGTCGCCAAGTCCCTCACCACCGACCCGGTCAAGCCCGCGAGCGAGGCCGGTGCCGCGGTCGCCGCCATGTGCGCCGGCACCGAGGTGTTCGAGCCGTCGGGCGTGTGGGCCCCCGAGCGCAGCCGCGCCCTGCTCAAGCGGATGCTCGACGACGGCTGGCACCGCGTCGGCCTGCCCGAGGAGCTCGGCGGGCACGGCGGCGAACTGCGTGACGCGGCGGACGTCGCCGCGGCGCTGGTCGGGTCGCCGTCACCGTTGGCGGACACCCTGATCGGGGCCACCGCGCTGCTCGCCGCGGCCGGGCTCGCCCTGCCCGACGACGCCGAGGTCGTGGTGGTCGTCCCGGCGACGGACGGCGCGCTCACGGGTGGCCGGGTCACCGCGTCCGCGCCCCGCGTCGCGTGGGCGAGCTGGGCGTCGCACCTGCTGGTACCCGTCGCCGACGGGGACGGGACGACCGTCGCCCTCGTCCGGGCCGCGGACGCCACGATCACGCCGGGGCGCAACGTCGCCGACGAGCCCCGGGACGCGGTCGCCCTCGACGCCGTCCCCGTCGCGACGGCGTCGGTCGACCGGCCGGTCGCGGACGTCCTCGCCGACGTCGAGCGCACCGGCGCCCTCACCCGCAGCGTCCAGATCGCGGCGGCGCTGGCGCGGTTGGTCCCGTTGACCGCGACGCACGTTCACGACCGGGTCCAGTTCGGACGCTCGCTCGTGCAGTTCCAGGCGGTGCAGCAGGCACTGGCCGAGCTCGCCGCGGAGGCGTCGGCGGCGCGGGCGATCACCGACCTCGCGGTGGCCTCGACCGGCACCCCGCGGGCGTCGCTGCTGACCGCCGCGGCGAAGACCCGCTCGAGCGTCGCGGCCGGGACCGGGGCGCGGATCGCGCACCAGCTCCACGGCGCGCTCGGCGTCAGCCAGGAGCACGCGCTGCACCGGCTGACCCGGCCGCTGTGGTCATGGCGCGACGAGTGGGGCAACGAGGCGACCTGGGGCCGGCACCTCGCGGAGCGGGCCGTGGCCGAGTCGAACGGCGACCTGTGGGCGTGGCTCGTCGACGCCTGACTCAGCCCGCCTCGCGGCGGTTGAACTCCGCCCAGGCGACGCGACGTTCGACGACGTCGTCGAGGTCGCGGAACCGGCACGTCCCGCAGTAGCGCTTGCCGACCGGGTCGAGCCCGAACCGCTGACGGTAGGCCAACTGAGGCCCCGTCAGCTCTGACTCGGGCGGAGTGTCGCGACGGCAGGTGAAGGCGAGGCAGCAGCCACCCTTCTGGGCGATCAGCACGCGGCCGAGGGCGTCGGACTCGGCCCACACCAGCTTCGGCCGCGCCTTCCACGGCATGCCGGGCACCGCCACCGCGGCGGTGACGATCTGCTCCGCCAGCGGTGTGACGGCGAGCTTGTCGCAGTACGCGAGCTCGCTGACCACGCCGTCGGCGACCTCGTCCCAGAGCCCGGAGAGGCCGACCTTCGCCAGGCTCCGGCAGGCCTCGATCAGCGGCGCCGCAACCTCGACGAGCGCCGCCATCGTCCGCGGGAGGACCTCCGCGGCCGGCACGACCTCGACGTCCGCGCTGCCGGCCCACGGGTGATCCAGGGCCACGATCGCGCGCACCCGGCCGGGCCGGACACGCTCGGGCCGCCCCTCCTCGACAACGTCGAAGACCAGCGAGCCGCCGTCGAGCACCAGCCCCGCCCCCGCGGAGGCGAGCCCGAGCCCGACGATCCGCCCGAGCTCCCCGGCGAACCAGCCGGCGAGGTAGGTCGCGCCCGCCTGCGGCGTCACGTCCCGGGCCCGCAGGCGCCGGTGCGCCTCCCGGAGCACCGCCGCGTCGTCGACCAGCACCTGCGCCCGGCTGAGCGGCCGCGTCGGGTCGGTGGACGTGCTCGCCGTGAGGGCGAGGAACTCCCCGCTCAGCCAGGTGGCGAGGTCGGGAGCCGTGGGGTCGGGGAAGCGCACGTCGGTCCTCAAGGGCTGCGGCACCGGCCGCCGGGACGGCCGCGATCAGGGTCCACGCGCTCCACGCCAGCGCTGCGCGCGAGGTAAGGCTTACCTTACCTCGGTCGCGGCAAAAGGAAACCCTCCGTTCGGACACCCCTCCCCCTGGAGATGACATCTCCACTCGACAAGGCCCGAATCAGTGGAGATGACATCTCCACTCGACAGGGCCCGACTCAGTGGAGATGACATCTCCACCGGGGCGGGGGGGCGGTCAGGAGCCGCTGCTGGCGACGGCGCCGCTCGCGGCGACCGCGGCGAGGATCGCGGCCTGACTCGCCTGGACCGCCTTGCGGACGGCGTCGCTGGCCCAGCTCGCCTCGGCGACCTCCTTGGCCCGCTTCTTCAGGTCGCGGGCGGAGAGCGGGCCGCGGTCGACGACCTTGGCCACGAGGTCGACGGCGGAGAGCAGGGCGATCACGGTGCCCGTCCGCTCCCCCGCGTCGCCCCCGTCGAGGAGGATGCGGTGCAGGTCGGCGCGGAGCTCCTCCTCGTGCCGGGAGTCCTCGGCGGGCCAGCGCGTGCGCGGGAACAGGCCGAGAACCTTCGTCTCCTCACGGCGCAGCACGGCACGTTCGACGAGACGGTCGCAGAGCTCGTCCGGCAGTCGCTTGCCGAGCCGCCCACGAGGTCCTGCGGGGAGCGGGGCTTCCGGTCGATCTCGTCGAGCGCGGCGAGCAGGACCGGGTCGTCGACCGCGGCGCGGTCCTCCACCGTGACGCGGGTCCGCTTCCACAGCCCGGTCTCGGTCTCGATCTCAACGGCCCCGGCGAGCGCCAGCTCCGCCAGCACCGCGCCGGCCAGCACCGGGCCGCGCTTGTCACTGCCGGCCGCGAACGCCCCCGACTCGTCGTCGAGGAGCAACAGCAGGACGTCCTCCGCGATCAGCGTCATGCCGTCCCCCCATGCACAAGAGATGTCATCTTCAATGCACGTGCACAAGAGATGTCATCTCCAACGGTAGGTGACGACGGTCAGGAGCGGGGGGCGACGAAGAGCGACTGCGCGCCGAGGGCGACGAGCCGGTCCCGGTCGTAGAGGCGGGACGAGGCGAGACCGAAGCCGGAGTTGTCGAGGCGGGTGACGGCGTCGAGGCAGATCCACTCCCCGGCCGGGGGCGCGACGAGGTGGACCGTCAGGTCGGTGTTGATGAACAGCCACTCGTCGGGTTCGAGGCGGTGGGACACGCCGTTGCCGGAGTCCGCGAGGGCGAGGACGCGCTGCAGGCCCGTCGGCTCCTCGCCGGCGACGAGCGGGAAACGCATCCGCGCCCACACCGCCGCCTGCCCGACCCCGCGCCGGGTGCCGGGCACGGCCCGCCACTGCATTGCGCGCAGGTAACCACCGCCCCATTCGAAGAACGGGCCGTCCTCCTCGGAGAACTCCGGGACGGGGTCGACGGGGCCGCCCTCCGGCACCGGCGGCAGGTCGATGGCCGCGGTGCGCATCCGCCACGCCTGGGCACGCAGCACCGCGCGGTCCCCGGCGACGAGTTCGCCCTGGACGAGCTCGACGTTGCGGCCGGGCCGGAGCACCTGGGTCCGGACCTGCAGGTCGGCGACCGGCACGGCGCCGAGGATGTCGAGGCTGATCCGCGTCAGCGTGCCGGGCCAGGAGGTCTCCATGCGCTCCAGTGCGCGGCCGAGGAGCGCTGACGGCGGTCCGGCGTGCTGCGAGTCGGGACCCCACGGGCCGACGGTGTGCTCGGTCGAGCGGTAGGTCTCATCGCCCAGAGGTTCGTAGAACGCGTCTGCCACGCGGCCAGCCTACGAACCGGTGCTCAGAGCTCCGGTGGTCGCATCAGCCGTGGCTTGCCGAGGCCCAGCCTGCGCTTCATCCGCGAGCGCCGCGACGGTGGTTGCCAGTCCGGCACCAGCCCGTCGATCTCCTTCGGCGGGACGCCCTGGATCCGCAGCAGGTGAGGTCCTTCAGCGAGGAAGCCGGCGAGCGCGGGCGCCGTCTCCAACAGGTCCGCGGCAGTCGCATCGAGGATGGCCCGCTCCCGCGCCGTCATCGACATGTAGATCTCCCCGTGTCGTCCGGTCTCGCCGAGGGCCTACCCGGACCTCTCCCGGCCACGCACGGAACGGGCCGCAGCGTAAGCACCCTCACGTAGTCGCTGCTCCCAGGCGTAGAACACCAGACCCGGCAAGGGATTCTGGACGGGGTCGAAGGAGATGAGCGGGTCCGTCGTGTCCGGCTCGGCGTCGAGGACGATCTCGCCGAACGGTGTCACCCCGCCGCGGGCGTCGGCCGCGGAGAGCCGGATCCGCCGCGGGAACGGGGCACGCCCGTCACCGCGGGCGAACAGCCACAGCGGACCGGTCGGCGTGCGGTAGGCCATCAGCGTCCCGTAGTCCGCGCCCGGGTCGCGGCGCGGCAGCAGGGTGAACTTCGTCAGGACGCCGGTACCCGTCGTCGCGAGCAGCAGGTCGGCGGGCCCGTCGGGACGCTGTACCCGGATCGTCAGGCCGAGGATGTCGGGCCAGGGGTCGGGCAGGCCGGTCGCGCGGGAGAAGCGGACGAGAACGCGGTCCTCGCCGGGCTCGTCGAGCCACGGCACGCCCCAGGAGCGCAGGCAGCCCCACCGGCGCAGCGTCCCGGCCACCTGCGCCCCCGCCGGGTGCAGCGGCTTCGGCGCGGGGCGGACCTTCGCCACCGTCCCGAACACCGCCGCGAGTGCTGCACCGCCGGCGTCCGCCGCGGTCCGGCCCAATTGTACCGCTCGCTCCACATCGTCCCCTTCGTCGCAGTCGGTGGCCCTACCCGGCGCGGGGATGATCAAGCACGCGCGGGCTTCGAACTGCCCGCTGCGGGGAAGGGGATCGTCGAGCGCATCGACCCGCGGTCACCGGAGGTTGTCATGGGCCTGCTCAAGCGACTGCTCGGTCGGGAACCGGACGTGCCGGCGCAACGGTCCCGATCCGCGGACGAGCAGGCACTCGAGCGCTATCGCTACCTGCTGCGGACCGCTCCCCCCGAGACCGTCGAGGACGCCCACGCCGAGGCCTTCGCCGCCCTGACGCCGGATCAGCGCCGCCAGGTCCTGGCCGAGCTCGCCGCCGTCACGCCCGAGCACGAGCGTCCGGCCTCGGACGACCCCGACACCCTCGCCCGCGCCGCCACCCGCGCCGAGATGCGCCAGCCCGGGACCCTCGAGCGCACCTTCGGCGGCCTCGGCACCGGCGGCCTGGGCACCGGGTCCCTCCTGGCCGGCATCGCCGGCGCCTACGCCGGGACCTCCGTCGCCGCCGCGCTGCACACCGACCCCACCCACGACGGCGGCATCGACTGGGCCGGCCCCTCCGAGGGCCACAGCTGGGGCGGCGGCTTCGACGGCGGCGGCTTCGACGGCGGCGGCTTCGACGGGGCCGGCTTCGACGGGGGCGGCGGGTTCTGACCCGAGGTCAGCGCTGTCAAGAAAGGGTGACACCCCTTACTCGCGAGTGAGGGGTGTCACCCTGTCTTGACAACGCCCGATCAGGGGACGGTGACCGGCGGAGAGGCCGGATCCGGAGACCCCACCGTCGCGGGTGCTGCCTCGGGAGCGGCGGGCTGCTGGGCGTCGATGGCCCGCCAGAGCAGGGTCGCCATCGCGGCCATCCACATCCCGAAGAAGGAGAGCGGGATCCACCACGGGAACATGCCGCGCCAGGCGAAGGGCCCGGAGTCGAAGAAGAACACCGCGACGCCCGGCACGAACAGGAGCGCGATGTACAGGTTGAGGTAACCCGCCCACCGGGGGAAGACGGGGTTCGGTGAGGTGTCCTGCAGGATCGCGACCGCGATGGACAGGTTCTGCAGCACGGCGAAGACCGGCGTCCCCACGAAGAACAACCAGGCGAGGTAGTACATCGCCTCGGCGACCTGGGGATCGAGCCGCTCCGGCTTGTAGGCCATGGCCTCCAGCACGATCATCGGCGTGAGGAAGAGGAACGCGCCGAGCGCCCCCGAGGCCAACTGTGTGGAGGCCATCGGCGTGTGCTGACCGCCTTCGACCCGGCGCAGCTGCACCGAGATCACGGAGATCCAGGGAAAGAGCAGGGCCGAGCCGAAGATCATCAGCACCCCGCCCGCACGGATGCGCCCCTGGTCCTCGGTGAAGAGCTGGACGATCTCCTCGCCGGTCAGCCTCGGGTCCGGAGGCGGCACGAAGCCCATGATCAGAAACGCGATCAGGAACGTCAGGGCCATCAACGGGCCGGACACCACACAGAGCTTCTGACTGAACGCGTTGACCTTCACGCCGACCGCTCCTATTCGCCGGTGTACTCGGTGGGTTCCTTGGCCAGCAGCGCGTGCAGGGCACGCTGGGCGTCCTTGCTGGGGATGCAGATGCGCTGGTTGTCCCACTCCAGCGACAGCTGCTGCTCGAAGGTTGCGCTCCCGGTGGTTCGCAGAGCCCGGATCGTGGCGCGCACGGCCAGGGGCGGCGCCGCGGCGAGCCGCGCGGCCAGCTCCTGCGCCGCCGGCAGGACCTGGTCCGCGGGCAGCACCCGGTGCACCAGCCCGCACTCCAGCGCGGCGGCCGCGTCCAGGGTCACGTCCTCCAGCATCATGCGCGTCGCCATCGGCACACCCACGACGCGCGGCAACGTCCAGGACAAGCCCATCTCCGGCCCGACGCCGACGCTGAGGAACCCGGACCGGAAGCGCGCACCCTCCGCCGCGATCCGTACGTCGTGCAGCAGGGCCAGCGACAACCCGCCGGCGGCGGCTGAGCCGTTCATGGCGGCGATCAACGGTTTCTGGATGGCCGAGAAGCGCAGCACCCAGCGTCCGATGCCGAGCCGGTCGAACCGACGAGCCTGTTCGGAGAGCACCGGAAGCCCCATGTCCCCGGCGAAGTCCGGGTCGTGCAGCAGGTCGTCGACCGGGCGCCCCACCCACTCCCCGAGGTTCTCGACGTCCGACGACGAGCACCAGAACGGGCCGTGCGCCGTGACCACCACCGCACGCACGGCGTCGTCGTTCTCCAGGGACTCGGAGGCCTCGAGCAGCTCACGGAACAGCGTCCCGCCGACGGTGTTGCGTTCGGCCTCACGGTCGATGGTCAGCGTGGCGACGCCGTCCCGGACGTCCACGATCAGATCGCTCACACCGCTGCCCTCCGGTTCGTGTGCGCCGCGAGGTACTCCCGGAACCGCTCCTCCGACGAGAGCGGCGCGCGCAGGACGACGCGGCTGGCCCCGGCGTCGAGGTACTCGGCCACCGTGGCCGGGTCCGTCCGTTCCAGACACATGACCGTGACGTCGAGGCCGTCGGGATCGCGGCCCGCCTCCCGGGCGTTCTGCCGGAGTGTCTCGATGCCCTCCGGCAGCGCACCGGGGTGCGCCAGGGACAACGGGAGCCACCCGTCGCCGTGGCGGGCCACCATCGGGGTTGGGTTGATGTTCCCGAGCAGGACCGGGATGTGGGGCTGCTGGACGCACTTGGGCCACGACCAGATCCGGTCGAAGTGGACCCACTCGCCGTGGAAGGAGGCTTCCTCCTGGGTCCAGATGGCTTTCATGGCCGCCAGGTGTTCCAACGCGCGGGCCCACCGACGCGAGAAATCGACGCCGTGATTCTCGATCTCGCCCCGGTTCCACCCGGCACCGATGCCGAGCAGCAGTCGCCCGTCGGAGAGGTGATCGAGGGAAGCGAGCGTCTTCGCCAGCAAGATCGGGTCGTGATGACCGATCAGGCTGACGCCCGTGCCGAGGCGGATCCGTTCGGTCACGGCCGCAACCGTCGCCAGCACCTGGAACGGGTCGAACAGACGGCTGTACTTCTCCGGCATCTCCCCCAACGGCCCTTGGGTGTGGCCGGCCGCCGGGATGTGTGAGTGCTCCGGCACCCAGATCGACTCGATGCCGGCGTCCTCGGCGATCCGCGCCAGCGTCCGCAAGGGGGCGGAGGTCTCGGTGTAGAAGAAGAACAGCCCGATCCGGGACGGCGGAACCGGCACTGCGCTCACGAGAAGTCCATCCAGTGCCCGTGCGGCGACCAGCCGATCTGGAAGGGCAGGGCGATCCGCGTGATCGGCCCGTCCGAGAACCCGCGCGTGTCGAAGATGAGGAACTCCGACGTCCGCTCGGCGAAGCGACACACCGGCACGAGGAAGAACCCGTCGCCCTCGGGAGCGTCCGGCGAGCGCGGGGCGAGCGTGCCCTCGAACACGGTGACGTGCCGGTCCTCGTCGACGAGGTACTCCTCCTCCGCCCCGGTGCGCACATTGCGGCGGACCACCGTGTTCATCCGCATGCCACCGTCGGGCTGCGGGTCGCCGGCTGTCAGGAACGCCCACTCGTAGGGCCGGCCGTAGTACCGCTCGTCCACCTTGGGCAGTTCCACCGGGCGATCGCCGAGTTTCTCGGTCCGCATCGTGCCGCGTTCGAGGTCGACGACCCACCGGCCGATCCCGCTCGTCGCCAGCTTCCAGAACGGCACGAAACCGTCTCCCGGCGCGAACCGGTCCTCGAACTGGAAGGGCGGACGGTCGAAGATCGGGGCGTCGAGCACAATCGTGTTGCCCACGTGATTGGCCGAGAGCATGTGCATGACGTACTCGGCCTCGAAGTCCGCGGAGATCCAGCGCACCGGGCCGTCGAGGTCGTCCCGATCGACCAGGGCGAGGGACATCGGCAGCGCCGGGTCCCAGGCGTAGGCCGAGTGGCCGGCGCGGATCCGGTCCTGCCCCACGGTGAACGGCTGGAACGGGACCACGAGGTACCGCTCGGTCAGCCACACGTCGTGCGCGACCGTGTTGTACGGGGCGTCCTCCAGCGGGCGGCTGCGGACCTTGCCGCCCGGCGCGACCCAGTGCAGCGTCACGTAGGGCGGACGGTCCGAGTACGACCAGCCGTACAGCTCGCCGGTGCGCTCGTCCCACTTCGGATGGGCGGCGAAGGCGCCGTCACCCGGATGGGCCCGCGCCACCATCGCCGTGCCCAGTTCGGCGGACCACGGGACGACCCCGATCGTCTCCAGCGTGATCGGGTCCAGCGCCACCGGGGCGTTGTTCTCCCCGAGCGCCAGGATCTGGTTCCCGAACGGGACGACGTTGACGCCGTTGGTCCCCTGCGGGACGCCGGCGGTGCGGGAGTTGCGCTCGACCTCGCCGAGGGCCCAGGCTCGCCAGTCGCCGAAGTGCGCGTCACTCCACTCGAAAAGGGCCCGCCCCGCGGCCTCCTCGGCCAGGTACTTGGGGGTGCGCGTCCACCGGTTGCGGAAGTCGGCACGGCCCTCGCGGAACACCAGCGCCTGGATCATGCCGTCCATCGAGTACGGGGTGTCGAGACCCTGGATGGTGGGGCGTTTCCAGGCCGGCCCGTTCCGGTAGAACCCCCCGTTGAGTTCGGGCGGGATCTCTCCGTAGGTGACGGCACAGTCCTCGACCGTAGCCTCGAAACGCATGGGGGCGAGCGGGCCGCGGAGCCCCCGCGGGACGCGGACCGGCACGGCCGTGGTCGACGCCGTCATCGGCGGTCCCCGGCGGCGACCGTGAGGCCCATCGCCTCGAGGTCCCAGGTCGAGTCGGTGACGCCCCGGGCGCGCAGTTCGTGCTTGAGCACCCGGTTCATCGCGTTCTTCGGCAGCGCCTCGACGAGTTCGACGTACCGCGGAACCGCGAAGAACGGCAGTTGTTCGCGGAAGAACTCGAACAGGGCCTCGGGAGTCAGGTCCGCCCCGGCGGCGGGGACGATGCACGCCTTGATGTCGTCCTCGGTCGCGGGCGACGGGACGGCGTGAACGGCGACCTCGGCGATCCCGGGGTGCTTGCCGATCGCCGCCTCGACCTGCAGCGAGGAGACGTTCTCGCCGCGGCGGCGCATCGCGTCCTTCTTGCGGTCCACGAAGGTGATGAAACCTTCGGCGTCCATCCGGCCGGTGTCCCCCGTGTGGTGCCAGAGATTGCGGAACGCCTCCACGGTGGCCGCCGGGTTGTTCCAGTAGCCCGAGAACAGGCTGTCCGGCTCGAGGGGCCGCACCACGATCTCGCCCACCTCGCCCCGGGGCACCTCGACGTCCGCCCCATCGACGATCCGCACCTCCAGCCCCGGCGCCGGCGCGCCACACGTCTCTCGCTTGCGTGGCGAGGACGGCGGGCTGATGCAGACCGGCGCGCACTCGGTCTGGCCGTACGCCTCCGAGCTGACAACGAGGTTGAAACGTCGTTCCAAGGCGTGTTGAACCGACTCGGGCAGCGGAATCCACGAGGCGAAACGCAACGGGTGGCTCGCGTCGTCGGCGCTCTCGGGCTGGGCACTGATCGCCAGCGCCATCGCCCCGACCCCCATCGTCACCGTCGCCCCGACCTCTCGCGCCCGGGGCATGAAACCGGACGCCGAGAACGCGGTCTCGACGTACAGGCTCAGGCCTCCGGTGAGCGTCGACATCAGGGCGTTGGCCTGGCCGCTGAGATGGAACAGCGGGAAGGCCGTGATCATGGTGTCCTCGTGCCGGAACTCCCACCCCGTGCGCATGACGTGACCGGCATGGACGAAGTACCCGTGCGTGAGGATGCAGCCCTTCGGCAGGCCTGTGGTCCCCGAGGTGTACATCAACGCGAGGACGTCGTCCGGCGTTGCGGTGTACCCCTCCGGCGGAGGTTCCGCATCGCGCAGATGACCGAAGCCGAGCAGCCGGACACCCGGCGCCAGGTCGCTCTCCGACGCGGTCTCGTCGTCGAGCGCCACCACGAACCGCAGATCGGGCAGGTCGGCCAACAGTGGCGTGATCGTCGCCAGGCCCGGACCGTCCACCACGATCCCGGTCGCGCCGCAGTCGCGCAACTGATGCAGCAGGAACTCGCCCCGGAGGAAGGTGTTCAGCGGCACCTCGATGACTCCGGCGCGCGCGCATCCGAAGATGAAGTCGATCATTTCGATCCGACTTCCCGTCAGAAACGCGACGCGATCGCCCGGGCTGACACCGACCTTTCGCAGACCACCCGCGAGGCGTTCGGAAACCTCCACCATGCGGCGGTAGCTGCGCTCCTGACCGCCGCAGGCGACCAGGAGGCGATCGGGCTGGGTGACGGCCCAGGAATCCAGCAGCGCCGTCGGAGTCGAACGTTCGAACATGGTGGGGGCGTCCTGTTCTCGGCAGCGAGCACGCCGACTAGGGCTTCATCCAACCGCCGTCGACGACGTAGTTCTGACCCACGATCATGCCCGCCTCGTCGCTGCACAGGAACAGGACGAGCGGGGCGACATCCTCCGGCTGCAACTTCTTCTTGACCGCCTGCATCTCGACGAAGATGTCACCCAGCACCGGGTCACCGAGGATGTTGTTGGTCGCCTGGGTGTAGGTGACGCCGGGTGAACAGCCGGTGACCCGGATGCCCTCCTCCCCCAACTCGTTGGCCAGGGCGCGCGTGAGGGCCACGATCGCGCCCTTGGTCGCGGTGTAGTGGAGCAGGAGCGGCGGGCCGATCAGCGCCGTGGTCGACGCGATGTTGACGATCGTCCCGGTCCCACGCTCGCGCATGTAGGGCACAACGGCCTTGCAGCAGTTCCACGTCCCGCGGACGTTGACCGCGAACATCCGGTCCCAGTCCGTCTCGTCCAACTCGGTGAACGGGGCCATCGCCATTCCGTCGTACATCGCGGCGTTGTTCAGCAGGATGTCGATCCCGCCGAACTCCGCGGCCGTCTGGCGCGCCAGTTCCTCGGTGCCGGCGCGCGAGGAGATGTCGGTGTGCACGAACATCGCGCGGCCGCCGGCCTCGACGATGCGCGCGACGGTCTCCTTGCCGGCGACGTCGTTGATGTCCGCCACGACGACGGACCCGCCTTCGGCGGCGATTCCCTCCGCGTAGACACGCCCGAGACCCTGACCCGCCCCGGTGACGATGACGGACTTTCCGACGAAACGGTCCGGGCGACTCATCGCGCTTCCGCCAAGTCGGCCCGGCCGTGTTCGGTGAGGAACTCCCGGTACAGCGGGAAGCACGGCCGCAGGGCCGGCAGGAGCTTCATCATCTTCGACATCGTTCCCGAGACCTTCACCTGCTGCCGAGCCAGCGCGAGGGTCATGTTGAGTCGGCCGAGCCAGAACAAATGCCCGTCGTGCGCCGACATCTGCAGATTGATCTCGGCCGGCGGGGCCCCGGGCCCGCAGGTGACCACCGTCGTGGGCCCCGTGCAGTCCACGGTCATCTCACACCCGCTGGGCTCGGTGTAGACGATGTGGAAGCTCGTGTTGCTCGCCGTGAACTTCGGCCCGATCTCCGGGTGGTTCACGATCTCTTTCATGAAGGCGCCGAGGGTTTCGTAGACGTCGTCAGGCTTCGCGAACGCGCTCTCTGGCATAGTAGGTACTATACATGCTTAGCTGAGGCAGGCAATGGACGCGGAAACCGCGGAGGACCTGACGATGCCCGCCGATGAAGCTCTGAGCACGGACCCCGACGACCTGCTGATCGAGCTGATGAGCGAGCCGCAGCCGGCCGATCCGTACCCGCTCTACCACGCCCTGCGCAGCGTGGCTCCGAACTTTCCGAGCATCCTCGGTGTGCGCTTCCTGTCGAGCCACGCGGCCTGTCTCGACATGTTGCGTTCGACGGCCTTCCAGAACGGTTTCGGCTCCGGGGCGGACGAGTTCGCCGACCACCCGTTCATCAAGATGACCAAAGAGATCCTGATCTTCACCAATCCCCCGCAGCACACCCGGATGCGCCGCCTCGCCGCGTTCGCGTTCACGCCCAAGACCGTCGTCAATCTGCGACCCGCCGTGCAGGCGTTCGTCGACGAGCGTCTGGACGCCATGGCCGATGCCGGAAAGTCGGAGATCATGGCCGACCTCGGGTCCCCGGTCCCCGCCATGGTGGTGTGCAAGTTGCTCGACGCCCCCATGGACGACTACGCGATGGTGCAGGCGTGGGTCGACGCGGTCAGCGCTCCGATGAAGCCGGTGCTCGAGGCGGACCTCATCGAGCTCGCGGACGCGGCGACGATCGAGTTCGACGCCTACATCAAGGACCTGATCGCGGCTCGACGCCGGAACCTCGGCGACGACCTGCTGAGTCGTCTCATCGCGGCCGAGGAGGACGGCGACCGCCTGACCACCACGGAGTTGGCGAACCTGCTGTTCACCATCATCGCGGCCGGCAACGAGACCACCGCCGGGTTGATCACGACGGGGACGTACCTGCTGCTGAGCAATCCCGAGCAGCGCGTCCGGCTGGGCGAACGTCCCGAACTCATCGAGAACACGATCGACGAGATCCTGCGGTACGAGTCCCCGCTGCAGAACGTCTTCATGCGGTTCGCACTGGAGGACACCGAGATCGACGGCGAACCGATCATCCAGAACGAGCAGGTGATGGGCCTGATCGCTGCGGCCAACCGGGATCCCGCAGTCTTCCCCGACCCGGACCGGTTCGACATCGAGCGGACCAACCTCAACGAGACCCTGGCCTTCGGCCACGGCATCCACTTCTGCATCGGCCGCGCGATCGGGCGACAGACCGGGGTTGTCACCCTCGGCAGCCTGTTCCGCCGCTTCCCCGACATGCGTCTCGCCGCTGAACCGACGTGGCGCAAGACGCTGCCGTCCCGTCGCCTCGACCGGCTCGACGTCCTGCTCTAACCGTTCCGCGGGAGCGCCGACCAGGGCGTGTCGGGCGCGGGACCCGGCTCGCGCGGCAACCCCAGCACCCGCTCCCCCACCACGTTCCGCAGCACGTTGCTGGTGCCGCCCTCGATGGTGTTGGCCTGCGCGCGCAACAGACCGTGAGCCGGATCCCCGCCCCGGGGGTCGGCGGGGTCCCAGGCCGTCCCGGCGTCGCCGAGGACGCGCATCGCGGTGCGTTGGAGGCGCCGGTTGTACAACGCCTGGGCCAGCTTCATCATCGAGCCTTCCGGACCGGGCTGCCCCGCGGCGCGAAGTCGACGGGCGCGAAGGTTCGCGAACCGGATGACCTCCCCCTCCACGTAGCGGCGTACCACGTCGTCCCGCAGCAGCGGGTCCTCCCAGGCCCCGGTGCTCCGGGCGCCGGCGATGAGCTCGTCCACGGCCCGGCCCCCGACTCGCGGGATACCGCCACCCGCCCCGGACAACGTGACCCGTTCGTTCGCGAGGGTCGTCCGAGCGACGTTCCAGCCGTCGTCGACCGCACCGATACGAGCCGAGTCCGGAACCCACGCGTCGGTCAGGAAGACCTCGTTGAACTCGGCGTCGCCCGTGAGCTGACGAAGCGGTCGGACCTCGACGGCGGCCTGAGTCATGTCGATCAGGAAGAAGGTGATTCCGCGATGCTTCGGGGCATCCGGATCGGTGCGCGCCAGCAGCATGCCGATCTGCGCGAGGTGTCCGAGGCTGGTCCACACCTTCTGGCCGGTCACCCGCCAGCCGTCGCCGTCCCGGACCGCACGCGTCGACAGCCCGGCGAGGTCCGATCCTGACCCCGGTTCGCTGAACAGCTGACACCAGAGTTCGGTCGACGTGAACGCCGGGCGGTGGTAACGCTCGATCTGCTCGGGCGTGCCGTGCCGCAGCAGCGTGGGAAGGCCCATGCCGACGCCGACCGGATTGCGGAGCACCGGGCTCTTGGCCCCGGCGGCGCGCAACCGGTCATCGATCAGGCGTTGCCAGTGCGCATCCAGGCCCAGGCCGCCGCGCCCGACCGGGAGATCCACCCGGGCGAGCCCGGCGTCGAACTGCGCACCGAAGAAGGCCTCGACCGGCGTCTCCGTGGGCGGGTGCGTGCGGATCAGGGATGCGACGGCGTCGAGGACGACCTCCTCCTGATTCATGTAGGTATAGTAATCACTAACCATAGTTTTGTCGCCGCGGAGGTGCGCCCCGATGTCGTCTGCCGCGACCGACGCCGACCGCGCCGCGCTCCGCGCGGCCGTACGCGACTTCGTCGCCGCCGGAGAGCCCGACTGGAACCGGGCGGCGAAGGAACTCGGCCTGTTCGGCCTCGGGCTGCCCGAGTCGACGGGCGGAGCAGGCGGCGGGCCACTCGAGCTGGCGATCGTGCACGAGGAGTTCGGCCGGGCGCTGACCGGGGGGTCGTTCTTCGCGACCACCGCCCTCGCCGCCCCCGTCCTCCTGGCGGCCGGCGACACCGAGTTCCTGCCCCGGATCGCCGCCGGCGAGGTCACCGCGACGCTCGTGCTCGATGCCGCGGTGACGGCCGAACGCGATGCCGGCACCTGGCGCCTGACCGGTCGGTGCGACCGCGTCCTGTCCGGCGCCGACGCCGACGTCGTCCTCGTCCCCACCGGCGGCCAGCTCTTCGCCGTCGTTGGAGATGACATCTCCAACGTGGTCGCGCTGTCCACCCTGGACCCCAGCCGGCCGCAGGCCCGGATCGAGCTCGACCGAGCTCCGGCCCGTCTCGTGACCACCGACGCCGGCGCGGTCCTGGCGTCGGCGCGCCTCCACGCCTGCGTCGCGCTGGCGGCCGAGCAGGTCGGGGTCGCGACGGCGTGCCTCGACATGGCTGTCGCCTACGCCAAGGCTCGGTACCAGTTCGGCCGGGTCATCGGGTCGTTCCAGGCCGTGAAGCACCTGCTCGTCGACCTCGCCACCGAGGTCGAGCTGGCGCGGAGCGCGGCCGAGGAGGCGGCCCGGGCCGCGACCGAGGACCCCGGCCGGCTTCCGCTGCTCTCCGCCATCGCCCAGGCCTGGTGCTCGGAGGCGCTGGTCCACGTCGCCGAGGAGAACATCCAGGTCCACGGCGGGATCGGCGTCACCTGGGAGCACCCTGCCCACCGCTACTTCCGGCGCGCGACGTGGGCGGAGTCCTTCCTCGGATCCCCCGCCGAGCACCGCCGCACGATTGCGCAGCTCCTGGCCCCTCAAGCCTCGAACAGCACGTAGGCGTTCTTGACCCGGGTCATCTCGAGCAGGCCCTCCAGGCCGCCCTCCTTGCCGTGCCCACTCTGCTTCCAGCCGCCGAACGGCGCGTTCGGGGGGAAGAAGTTGAACCCGTTCACCGAGACGTAGCCGGCCTCCAGGCCCCGGATCACCCGGTGCGCCCGGGCCAGGTCCGCGGTGAAGACGAAACCGGCGAGCCCGTAGGTCGTGGCGTTGGCGATCGCCAGCGCCTCGGCCTCGTCGTCGAAGGGGATCACCGAGAGCACCGGCCCGAAGATCTCGTGCTGCGCCAAGGCACTGGCGTTGTCCACGTCGCCGAAGACCGTGGGAGCGACGTAGTAGCCCTTCGCGAGGTCGCCACCCAACCGTTCGCCACCGGTGAGGAGGCGACCGGCGCCCTCGCCCTTGGCCCGCTCGATCACGCCGAGCACCCGCTCACAGTGACGTTCACTGATCAAGGGGCCCATCAGCGTCCCGCTGTCCATCGGGTCTCCGACCGCGATGTTCTCGGACAGGTCCACCACCGCCTCGACGACTTCGTCGTAGACCGAACGCTCGACGAGGAGCCGCGTCGGCAGCAGGCACCCCTGGCCGCTCTGGAGCGCCACCCCCATCTGCACGGCCATGGCGATCGCGTTGTCGAGGTCCGCGTCGGCGAAGACCAAATTCGCCGACTTCCCGCCCAGCTCCAACGTCACCGGCGTCAGGTTCTCCGCCGCGGCCGCGACGACGGAACGTGCCGTGGCACCGCCCCCGGTGAAGGTGATGCGGTCCACGCCCGGGTGACGGACCAGCAGATCCCCGGTCCGGCCGTCGCCGGTCACCACGTTGACGACACCCGCGGGCAGCCCGGCCTGCAGACACAGCTCCGCGAACGCCAGCGTGGTGAACGGGGCGAGTTCGGACGGCTTGATGACCACGCAGTTACCCGCCGCCAGCGCCGCCGCAACCTTGAGCCCGATGAAGCCCATCGGGGCGTTGAAGGCCGTGAGCACGGCGACGACGCCGTACGGCTCGTGCAGCGTGAAGTCGAAGGCGTCGTGCGGATAGACCGGAATGGTCCGTCCCTCGATCTTGTCGACCCAGCCGGCGTAGTAACGGAACCAGTCCGCGGGCGTCGCCGCACAGGCCAGCGCACCGAACGCGATGGGGGTGCCGTTCTCCAGACTCCCGATCAGGCCGAGCCGCTCGCCCTCCGCCTCGATGGTGGCCGCCAGACGCAGCAGGACGTCACGGCGCTCCCCCGGGTGCCAGGTCCGCCACTCGGCGAAGGCGGTGCGGGCGGCCTGCACGGCGCGGTCCACCTCGCCCGGACCGGCCGCGACGATCGAGGCCTGCACCTCGCCGGTCGCAGGATTCGTGTGGTCGATCCGGCCGAGATCGGAGGATGCGATCCGCTCGTCGCCGACGACCAGGTTTCCCTCGGGCAGCACCGTTGCCGTCATGGTCGCCAGCATAGGGCCTATGTATATATAGTGCCTACTGATGTAATCGCGCGAAGGAGCGCCACCGTGGACCGTCCGGTGTTCGGAACCGTCAGCCTCTACGAGTCGCTCGCCGCGAGCCTGAACGCCGATCCCGTGTGGCGTGAGCTGGCCATACCGATCACGTACACGATGGTGTACGCGTACCTGCCCCCGGTGGACAAGCGCTTCTACCTCCGCTTCGACGCGGGCGAGATCGTCGAGGTCCGCGAACTCGACCCGGCCGAGGATCCCGCCGTCGACTTCGTCATCAGCGCGAAGCCCGACGTCTGGGCGGCCCTGATCACGTTGGAGATGAATCCGACCGCCGCAATGGCGACCGGCAAGGTGAAGATCAAGGGCAAGCAGACCGTGCTGCTCCGGCACATGAAGCGCTTCTCCTACCTCATCGACCGGCTCTGCCACCTGGACCCGGCCTTCCCGGCCACCTGACCGGGAACGCGACCGGGACCGCCGCGGTGTTCGAGCTCGAGAACGTCCACGCCGGGTACGCCGGGGCCACCGTGCTGCGCGGGGTGAGCCTGCGGGTCCCGGCCGGGAGCGTCGTCGCTCTGCTCGGCCCCAACGGCGCGGGGAAGACCACGCTGTTGCGCGTCGCGAGTGGCTTGCTGCGTCCGACCGCCGGCCGGGTGCTCGTCGACGGCCGGGACTTCACCGCTGCCCCGCCCCACCGTCTGGTCGCTGCGGGCGTGTGTCATGTGCCGGAGGGCCGTGGCGTGTTCCCGTCGCTCTCGGTCCGCGACAACATCGAGGTGCAGGCCCGGCCCGGGACCGAGGCCGAGGCGTTCGACCGGGCCGTCGCCGCGTTTCCGCGACTCGGCGAGCGGATGCATCAGCAGGCGGGGACGCTGTCCGGCGGGGAGCAGCAGATGCTCGCGCTCGCGCGCGCCTACGTCCAGCGGCCCGCGGTCGTGCTGCTCGACGAAGTCAGCATGGGGCTGGCACCGAAGGTGGTCGACGAGATCTTCGCGTTCCTCGCCCGCCTGGCCGCCGAGGGCACGTCACTGCTGCTCGTGGAGCAGTACGTCGCCCGCGCCCTGGGATCCGCGGACTACGTGTACCTGTTGAACCGGGGCGAGCTCGCCTTCGTCGGGGAACCGACCGAGCTCGACGCCACCGCGCTCGCCGCGCAGTACGTCGGCGCTAGCGACTGAGGGACAGCGCCGCTGCCCGGTCCGGGGTGGTGCCCGTCGGCCGCGCGGCGCGCAGGGCCGTCGCGGCGACGAGGGGTCCGCGAACCTCACGTTCGCCGAGCGGTCGCTGCGCGAACAAGGCCGCCGCGATCGCCAGCAGACCGAAGGCCAACTGTTCCAGCACCAGGAAGTCGGCGTTCGTGACGTACCCGGGGAGGACGATGAGCAGCAGGGGCGCGACGACGGCAGCGTTGAGCGTGGTCCGCCCGGAGATGACGAGCACTGCGAGGATCACGATCGACTTGAAGTAGCCGAACTGGTCGACGCTGATCGAGCCGAACAACGCGGAGAACGTCGCTCCGGACAAGCCGGCGAGGAACGCCGAGATCGAGAACACGATGACGCGGGTGACGTTCGCGCTGGTGCCGAGCGTGATGAGCGCCAGAGGTGAGTCGGCGAGTCCGCGCAGCAGTCGACCGAGACGGGAACGCTCGATCCCGTGAACGAGGAGCAAGGTGGCGACGGCAATGGCCAGCAGCAGGTAGTAGAAGCCCCTGTCGCTCTCGAGCCCGAAGGCCTGCGGACGCGCAGTCGGCAGCGACCGCGTGCCGAAGAAGTAGTCGCGTTGGTAGAAGAACCCGGCGAGCAGGACGCCGAAGCCCAGCGTCGCCAACCCGAGGTACAGGCCGGAGAGCCGGATGGCCGGGATGGCCACCAGCGCGCCGACCGGCACCGTGACCAGCGCACCCAGCAGCACCGCGAAGCCCCAGGGGACGCCGGAGTCGAGCATGCGCGCGAAGGTCACCCCGCCCACCGCGGCGAAGCCCCACTGACACAGCGAGATCTGCCCCGAGCTCAGGACCAGCAGCCCCAGCGAGGCGAACAACGTGACGTGGCACAGCGCGTTGGTCCACACCGGCAGTTTCGAGCCGACGACGAACGGCACGAGCACCGCGCCCAGCAGCACCGCGGCGGCGATGCCGGCGCGAAGCCGAGGCGGCAGCGGGCTCGGCCTGGGCGCCCGCGGTTTGACCACGAGCCCGATCTCCTGCAGCCGGTGCTTCGGCATCGCCAGCAGGACGATGATGAGGATGACGAACGGCATGGAGATGTCCAGGCCGGTCAGTGACGGCGTGCCGGAGACCTCCTTGCTGGTGATCGCCTGCGCCAGACCGACGACCAGCCCGCCGACGTACGCGAGGGGGATGCTGGTGAACCCACCGATCGCCGCCGCACCGAACGCCTGGACCACCAGCAGCGAGAGGAGCAGGGCGTCCACCGATTGCTGCGTCGACGCGAACAGCACCCCGGAGACCGCGGCGAACGTGCACCCGATCAGCCAGGCGTACCGGCGTACAGCGACCGGCGACTCCCCGGCGAGATCCATCAACTGGGGGCTGTCGACGACCGCGCGCATGCACTTGCCCAGCCGGGCGTAGCGGAAGAAGACCGACAGCGCGATCGCCGCGACGATCGCGACCGCGGCGGTGATCAGATGGTCGTACTTGACCTGGACGCCGCTGATCGTGAACGCCTCGTCGCGAGGCAGGAACGGCGCAAGGCCCAGCTGGCGAGTCGAGAACATGTACTGCAACGCCGCGATGAGGGCGAGCATCAGACCGACGGTCGCGACGATGCGGTAGCCGGGCGGCACGCGGCTCAGACCGTCCGCGAGACGTTCCATGACCAGCCCACCGACGATCCCCAGCGCCGCCACCGCGATCAGGACCGCCAGCGGCCACGGCACGTCCTGCCGATCCCGTAGCCAGAGAAACAGGTAGGCCGCGCTGGCACCGAAAGCGCCGTGCGCGAAGTTGAAGACGCCGGAGGTCTTGTACGTCAGCACCAGCCCCATCGCGGACAGCCCGAAGATGGAGCCCGTCGTCAGCCCGATGATGAGGTAGGGGACGTAGTCGCTCATGACGCGCACACGCCGCAGGGCGCCAGGTCCGGCGTCACCGGCACCGTCGGCTTGCCGCGCATCAGCGGGCAGTCGGCGCGGTGGTAGCGGCGCATGCGCGCTGCCGTGACCAACTCGGTCCGCGGCAGCGGCACCGCCGCGGTCACGGGTGTCGGGCGGTCCTCGCGACGCCGGAGTTCGGCGGTCGTCCACGCCCGTTCGCGGCGCAGCGCCCGGATCCCGGTCGCGAGCCAGGCCAGGCAGCCGGCGGCGTTCAGGGCGCACGCCAGGAGGCCGAGACCGAACCACCGCACCTGGATGCGCCAGACGGTCTCTCCCGAGCAGCCGTACCAGGCGACGGCGAGCACCACGGCGGCCAGGACCGCGACGAGCGTGAGCAGCCGTGTCGTTCGGACCGGCCAGGGCGACGGCGGCATCGACGCCGGTGCCGTTCGGTGCGCGGACGCGGACGGGCGGGTCAAGGTGGCGCCGTGCCGGCTCACGGGGTGCGGTCCGGCTCCATGAGGTGCTCACGCAGCGTCCGGAGCTCCCGCCACTCGTCCCGGAAGTCGGCGGACAGCCAGAGCGTCGCGGCGATCGTGATGGCGAACATCCCGCACAGGCCACCGGAGATCAGGTAGGGCAGTTGGCCGGCCACCAGGTCGGTGCCGCTCGTCCCGAGGTAGCCGAGGAACAACGCGACCGCGCCGACGACCGCGGCGAGCACCGCCAGCGCGCGGTCCCACTGCAGGCGAAGCAGGGTGGAGATCTTCATCGACGTACCCCTCGACGCGAGACTCCGGCGGAGCGCAACACGCCCGTGCCGAGAACGGCCAGTGCGGTCACGGCGACGGCGAACAGGTACAGCGGCAGCGAGTCTCGGGAGACCGGGCCACGAACGGCGACCGTGCGCACTCGGTCGCCGGCGGCGGTCAGCGTCCCGTCCGGACCGATGACGGCACCCGGCGTCGTCCCCGGTAGCAGGCCGGCCAGATCGACCCCCGGCTCCGCCCGCACACCCGGCGCCGCCGACTCCGGGCCGCCGGAACCGTCAGCTGTCGCCGCGCCGGCGACGGGGCGGTTCAGCGCCAGACCTTTGATGCTCGCGATCGAGCGCCCGATGCCGTAGGAGATCGTCGTCGGGCCGCTGTAGCCGAGGTTCACCGGCGGGGACGGCAGGGTGGTGGAGAGGGTCAGGCCGGCGCTGATGATCCCGACCTTCCTCTTTCCCTCCAGAATGTCCGTCGCCTGCTGGTAGGTGGCGGTGATGCCCGCCGCCTTCAGCCCGTCCAGGACCGCCTGGGTCGGAACGGCGTAGCGCTGTGGTCCCTCGGTCGGGAGCGTGACCGTGAAGGTCCCGTTGGCGAATCCCAGTTCGGGCGCATGCAGCAACTGCCCGCCGTACGGCAGCGGGATCGGAGGGAACTCGGCGGGTGGAGGCTGCGGCAGATTCGGGATCGGGTTGACCAGCGGAACCTTTCCCGGCGTGGTCTCGGGGACGCGGATGGCGAGGCCGGGAACGATCAGCCGCGCGAAGTGCAGGTCCGACGCGGTGCTGATGCGCCCGGCCGAGTCGACGGACGCGCTCGCCGTGTCGGACACTCCGACGAGCTGAAAGATCTCGCCGGTGCCGGCGAGGGAGAACGCCGAGGTCCCCCGAGCCGCGAGTCCGCCGCCACTGCCGGTGTTGTCGGCGACCGTCGCCCGAGACTCACCACCCGACGGCGCCGATCCGATGGTCGCGTTCGCCGACGCAGTCTTCGCCTGGCTCTCCGCGTGGAAACTCAGACCGGGCGCTCCCCCGTCGCGGGACTCCCCGATGGTGTCGGTGCTCGTGTACATCGGGTACGCGGGCAGCGGGGCGCCGAAGACCGAACCGACGATCTGGGTGAGGCCGGTGATCGAGCTCCCCGGGTACGGCGCCGAGGCGAACGCGAGCGAGTTCCCGAGCGTGTCGAGGGACGCCTGGGCCGTCGGACCGCTGATCTCGATCTGCGGTACCGCGGGGATGGAGTCGTTCGCCAGGCCCACGAGCACCCCGCTCGACGACGCCAACGCCACATAGCTGGCCAGCGGCCCGTCGTCCGCCCGCGCCGCGGCCGGACGCAGAGCAGGCACAGCCGCGGCCAGCACCAGAGCCGATGCCGCCGCCGTCGCACCCGTGCGCCGGAGGACGCTCGTCATGGATAGCACTGTATATACATAATCGCGTCCGCACAGCCCTGAAGCGGCGGGGAAATTCCGCGACGGAGCCCCTCGCCACCACCCCGAAGCGGGCGCTATGTATAGCAACTGCCTACTAAGCCAGTAGGCTGCTCGAATGACGACCGAGGCACCACGCAAGCGACTGTCCCGCCCTGCCCGTCAGGCGCAGATCCTCGAAGCGGCCCGCGCCGTGTTCCTGGAGTCAGGGCTGTCCGGCACCCGCACTCGGGAGATCGCGCTCCGCGCCGGCATCACCGAGGCCTACCTCTACCGGCACTTCAAGAGCAAGGACGATCTGTACACACTGGCGATCGAGGCGCCACTCGAGCAGCTCGTCGTGACGCTGCACGAGGAGATCGAACAGCTCAAGGCCACCGAGGGAATTCGCCGCGACCAGCTGCTCGAACGGGCCAACCAGGTCTTCCTGCAGGCGATGAAGGAGATCACGCCACTGCTGACGGTGGCGATGTTCTCCGAACTGAGCAAAGGCAAGCCGTTCTACACCCGCACCATTCGTCCGCGACTGCAACAGGCCTTCGAGTCGATCATCGTCGACCTGTCCGGGTGGGACCCGCCGCGAGTCGACACCGACGTGGCCGTCCTCGGCTTCTTCGGCGTCCACTACGGGTTGTGCCTGGACTACATGCTCTGCGAGCGCAAGCTCGACGTCCCCAAGGTCGCCAAGCAGATCACCGACGTCTTCGCCGGTGGTATCCGGGAGTTCGCCGAGTCCGCTCCCCCGGCCGCGAAGGCCGGGACGAGGAAGACCGGTAAACCCGCACCGAAGCGGGCCCCCGCCAAGAAGGCCGCACCCAGGACCGCGACCGGTGCCGCCCCCAAGAAGCGGGCCGCCCGCAGCGCGTGACGCCCCGCGGGGGCATCAGCCCCGGGCGTCCACCGCCGGCCACTCGGCGGTCAGGACGTGCTTGAGCACCTTGCCGGAGTCGTTCACCGGGAGGGGCTCGGTCCGGAACCACCAGCGAGTGGGGACGGCGAAGCTCGCGACGCGGTCGGCCAGGTGGGCGGTCAGGAGCGCGACGTCGACGTCGCGATCGACCACGACGACCGCGGCGACCTCCTCACCCAGCTCGGGGTGCGGCAGCCCGAGCACCGCGGTCTCGACGACCGCGGGGTGCGCGAGCAGGGCCGCTTCGACCAGCGGCGCGGCGACGTTCTCCCCGCCCCGGATGACGACCTCCTTCAGCCGACCCGTGACGTAGACGTAACCCTCGTCGTCGACGTACCCCAGGTCTCCCGTGTGGACCCAACCGTCCGCGTCGAGGGCCGGGTCGTCGGGCAGGCCCCAGTACCCGTCCATGCACGCCGGCGAGCGGACCAGCAGCTCACCCTCCCCGCCACCGGCGACGCGTGCCTCGACGACGGGCGGCAGCTTCCCGGCGGAGCCGGGGTGGGAGGCGATCTGCGCGGCGACCCCGGTGCTGATGATGCCGCCGCACTCCGTGGCGCCGTAGGACTGCCCGACGCCCCGGCGGGCGTTGGGAAAGAGGACCGCCGTGCGCTCGAGCAGATCGGTCGTCACCGGCGAACCGCCGAGGACAACGGTCCGCATGCTCGTGAGGTCCCGCTCGACGGACCCCGCGACCGCGAGCATCCGCTCGATCATCGTCGGAACCCCGGAGAGCATGGTGATGCGCTCGCGCTCAATGGTGTCGAGGACGACGTCCGACTCGAATCGGCCCTCGAGGAACACCACGCGGCTGCCGGTGACGATCGGGACCAGGATGAGTTGGATGGCGCCGATGTGGAACAGCGGCAGACCGACCAACGCCGCGCTGTCGGCCGGTTGCGACGCCTCGTCCGGAAGTCGGCCGGAAACCACGAGAAGGTTCTGCAGGTTCGCGACCAGAGCACGGTGGGAGAGCACCGCCCCCTTGGGCAGTCCGGTCGTCCCGGAGGTGAACAGGATCATCGCCGGGTCGTTCTCGTCCACCTGACATCCGCGGTCGAATCGGCTCTGCCGCCCGGACGGTGTGACGAAGGCGCTCGCGAAGGACTCCAGGCTCAGGGTCCGGGCGCCGGCCGGCAGCCGCTCCCGGCGGCGTTCGTCCACGATCACCGCGGCCGGTTCGACCATCGCGCAGGCAGCGGCGACCTCGGCCTGGGACCACCAGCCGTTGAACGGCACGGCAACGGCACCGAGCTCGATCACGCCGAAGAACACCGCGACCCACTCCGGCGTGTTGGCGGCGAAGATCCCGACCCGGTCCCCCGGGGCCACCCCGAGTTCGGCCAGCCGTTCCGCGACGGCGAGCGCTGCGCGCTCGTGCTCGCCGAAGGTGAGCCGGCGCGCCCCCTGCACGAGGTAGTCGCGGTCCGCCCAGCGTCGAGACTCGGCGAGTACCTCACTCAGGCTCGCCGGGCGACGGGCGTACAGCCGGCACGGATGGCCGTTGACCGTCCCGGCGATCACCTCGGAGCCCCAGCGCGCAGCCACCGGGGCACGGTACGCGGTCGGCTCCGCCGTCACGAGGAGGGCTTCTCCGTCGTGCGATAGTCCCCGAAGGCGCCGTCCCGGGCCGTGAGGGCTGCGGTCACGTTCTCCGCCAGCTGCTTGGCGTACGCGACCGACGACTTCGACCGCATGCCGAGCGCGGAGATGTCGGTGGCGGCGCGCATCGCGTCACGGATGCCCATGATCTCCATCGATCGGTGGAAGGATCGCTTGTTCACGGCGAGGATGTCGTGCGGGATCTTCGCCACCTTCGCCGCCGCGGCAAGCACCGCGTCCTCCAACTCGTCGGCGGGGAACGACCGCGTCGCGAAGCCCGCGGCGGCGGCCTCGACACCGGTCATCGCGTCGCCGGTGAGCACGGCCTCCAACCCGCGTCGCATGCCCAGCAGCCACGGATGCCACGCCATGTCCGGCGACGACATCATCCGCACCGGCGGGTAGCCGATCTGTGCGTCGTCCGCGACGTACACCAGGTCGCACGCGGTGGCGAGTTCGCTCCCGCCGGCCAGGCACCAGCCGTGCACCTGGGCGATGACCGGCGTCGCGTAGTCCCACATCTCGAACCAGCCGGCGAGGACGTGACGTGGCCAGTACCCGTCCTCGATCGCGGTGTGGTGGCTGAGCTCGGTCGGCACGTCGCGGCCCCGACCCAGGTCGTACCCCGAGCAGAAGGCACTTCCACTGCCCCGGAGGACGATGACCCGGACCTCGCGGTCGACGTCAGCGGCACGCAACTGCGCGAAGAGCTCGGTCCGCAGCGCGTTGTTCATCGCGTTCCGCTTCCCCGGCCGATTCAACGTCAGCCGTCGAACCAGCGGAATCGGCTCGTCGACGAGAACGAGGCCGCCACTCACCGACGCGCCCTCACCCGTCCGTTCGGCTCGGCAGAGACGCGACCGCCGTGCCGGTCGCGGTGACCTCCTCGTTCTGGTTCACGCCCTCGACGCGGACCTCGACCCGGTGGTCTCCGTTCTCGACGTACTTGCGGACGACCTCACCCCGACAGGTCGTCAGATCTCCGATGATGTTGTGCCTGCGCACCTGGACGTTGAGGCGGTTGAGGAAGCCGTCGTCGCCGATCCAGTCCGTCATCAGGTTGCCGAGCCAGGAGACGCGCTCGGGCCCGTAGTCGTACGCGGCCGGCACACCGACGGCCTGCGCGAGGTCGTTGTCCCAGTGCACCCGCTCCGGCGGCTCGGGCACGCCCTGGGCGTTGGGGATCCCGAGGGCCGGGTGAGTGCGGAACATGTCCATGGCGACGCCGTGCGCCTTCACGTAGAGGCTCCCCCAGCCCTGCGTGAACGCGACGAATCCCGTGACGGTGCTGGGGCCCTTGAGCAGCTCCGGCAGCGCCTCGCCCTCTTTGACGTCCTCCCAGTACCGGGGTTCGGCCCCGCGCCGGGTGTAGGCGGCGTAGCGCGCATCGATCTCGGCGATCTCCTCCGCGGTCCAGGTCCTCGGCTTGACGAAGTCGCGCTGGCCACGCTGGCGCGCGATGTCCCGCTGGGTGCGGATGCACCACGAGTCCGCGACGCAGATCAGTTCGCCCTGCGCGTCGCGGAACGTCACCTCGTAGACCTGCTTGACCGCCCGGCCGGAGAAGTCGCTCTTGAGGTCGATCAGCTCCTTGAGCACCGGCTCCGCGGTGATCACGTCGCCGAGGCGGATCGGCCGGCTCCAACGGAAGTCGGTGCCCGCGAACATCGCGTGGATGCCCGGCAGACCGGAGACGTACCCGCTGACGACCTTGTCGAAGGCGTAGAGGAACGACCCGGGTGCGGTGATGCCACCCCATCGGCTACGGGCCGCGTACTCGGGGTCGCCGTAGAGGGGGTTGGTGTCGCCGATGCCCAGCGTCCAGTGGCGGATCGAGTCCCGGGTCGCCTCGGTGACGTGCGGATGCGGCCGCTCGAACGCCTGCCCGATGCGCGTCCGGAGCTCGTCCAGCGCCTCGTCGGTGATCAGGGGGAACGAGCCCGGGACATGGCGCGACTGCGCGACTGAGGTCATGCCAGATGTATAGCAACTACTTATTTTACTTGCAACCGGCCAGCTCGCGCACAGAACAGCCTTCACGACCTTGCCCGCAGCGTTGCTCGGCAAGGGATCCGTGCGCAGCCACCAGGAGCCGGGGACCTCGTGACGCGCAAGCCGAGCGCGGGCGAACGCCACCAGATCGGCCTCCGTGCACGCGGTTCTCAGCACCACGGCGGCGGCGACCCGCTCCCCCAGATCACCGTCGGGCAACCCGACGACAGCGACGTCCGCCACCGCCGGGTGTGCAGCGAGGACCTCCTCGACCCGGGGACAGCTGATGTTCTCCCCGGCCCGGATGACCACGTCCTTGGCACGGCCGGTGACGAAGAGGAACCCGTCCTCGTCGAGGTGGCCGCAATCGCCCGTCGCCAGCCATCCTTCGGCGTCGACGGGATTGTCGGCACTCCCCCAGTAGGCCGTCATGACCGCCGGCGAACGAACCTGAATCTCGCCGTCCACGATGCGCACGTCGACCAGTGGCGTCGGGCGTCCGACCGATCCGGGCCGGCGATCCAGATCCGGTCCCAGACCGGCCGCGACCACACCGCCGGCCTCGGTCAGTCCGTAGGACACACCGGCTCCCCGGGACACTCCGGGGAACACCTCACGCACCCGCCGACGGAGTTCAGGGGACACCGGCGCCCCACCCATCGTCACCGCGCGCACCGCCGAGAGGTCCGCACCGGCCGCGGCGTCCAGGACCCGGCCGACCATCGTCGGCACCGCGGCCCACACCGCCACGCGTTCCCGCTCGAGCACCTCGAGCGTGCGGGCGGGGTCGAACCGGCCCGTGTCGAACACCAGGGTGCTCCCGCTCAGGGCCGCCGTGAGCACCTGCTGCAGACCACCGACGTGGAACAACGGCACGCTCATCAGCGTCACGGTCGAAGGCTTGGGCGGGTCGCCCGGCAACCGTCCCCCGTGATGGAGCAGGGCCTGCAGATTGGCGATCACCGCGCGGTGCGCCAGGGTGACGGCCTTCGGCTCCCCGGTCGTGCCCGAGGTGAAGATCAGCACCGCCGGGTCGTCCTCGTCCGGTGGAGATGTCATCTCCATCCGCTCCTCCGGTGGAGATGACATCTCCACCGACGAGGGGTCGAGGACGACGACGGGGTCCACCAGCGCGACGGCGGAAGCGACCTGGCCGGGCGTCCAGGTGATGTTGCCCAACGCCGCGACCGCACCGAGCCGCCAGGTCGCCCAGAGCGCGACGACCCACTCGACGCCGTTCGGTCCGAGCAGCAGGACACGGTCGCCCCGTTTCACACCGCGGGCGCGTAGTGCAGCCGCGCCCCGCTCGACCAGAACGCCGAGCTCGGCGAAGGTCACGACCCGGTCCTCCTGCACGAGCGCGCGACGGTCGGCAAACCCGGAGGTGTCGTCGAGCAGGGTGGCCAGCTCACGAGGGCGTTGCGCGTAGACCCGGCACGGGAAGCCCCGAACGAGATCGGTGGTGATCTCCCGACCCCAGCGACTCACTTGATCGCGAGCGGGTTGACCGGAGAGTTCACCGCGCCGGTGATGGGCAGCGGCGGCGCGACGAAGAGCGCGGTGTGGACGCCGTCCGCGGCGTTGTCCGCCGCGAGCACGTCCAGGTCGAACATCTCGCCGATGCTGATCCCGCAGCGCGAGAGCAGGATCTGATGCAACGGCGCCACCGTGTCCGAGGTCTGGTAGGGCAGCACCTCGGCACCCCAGGTGTCGGTCGCAACCGCGGCCACGTCCCGCTCGGCCAGCCAGGCACCGCACCGCACGCCGAGGCCGGCCTGCGGACTGGTCGCGTACCCGGCCCACGTCCCCGTCGCCCGCACCGCAGTCAGCGCCCCGGTGCGGACGAGCACGACGTCACCACGCTCGACGTCGACGCCCTGCTCCGCGCAGGCGGCGTCGAGGTGCTCGGGATCGACCGCGAAGCCTCCCGGCAACCAGTCGACGCCCTCCAGACGCGCGATGTCGAGGAGGACCGAACGCGTGACCACCCGGTCCTTCAACGCCGCGACGGACTGTCGACGAGCACCGCGGTTGGCCGTCACCTGACCCGCCGGCAGGTCGTTGTAGGTCACGCCGTCCATGAAGACGTGGGTGAAGCCGTCCCACTGGGTCGAGCACGAGAGGTTCATGACGACCCAGTCGTCCGCGAACCCCGGGCTGACGGGCGCACCGTCGCCGGCGACGAGGTCGGTTCCCGTCATCGTCATGAAGTGCATCGGGTCCGAGCGACCGGGCGGACCGCCGGAGTTGGGCCCATCCAGACCGAAGGGCAGGCTGAGACTGAACACCTGTCCGCGTCGCACCGCCGCCACCGCTTGCGCCACTTTCGCGGCGTCCACGAGGTTCCACGCCCCGATCTCGTCGTCCGGACCCCAGCGTCCGGCGTTGGAGAGGCGCGCGGCCTCCGCTGTCAACCAGGCCCGATCGAGTGCATCCGGGTGGTCTCGATCCGCGAGTGCCTCGAGCGCGGCGTTGCGCCGCACGGGAATGGTCACCGCTTCACCGTCGCTCGCAAGCGCTGCGCGAGGCCACTCGCAATCATAGTGATTACTTTACAACCTTGCGCGGGCCGACGACCAGCGGTCAGAGTAAGCACTATCTGTACAAAGCCTCCGGCACCGTCCCGGGAGGAGCCCCCGATGCGTCCCCGCCCGCACGTCCGCAGTCGCGCCGTCGTCGCACTGCTCGCGCTCGTCACCGTGAGCGCGTGCGGTTCACGCGTCGACCTGTCCGCGCAACGTGCCGCCGAACTCGGTCCGGTCGTCGAGACCCGGACCCTCGAGGACCCGGCGGGGCCCGCCGTCGACATCGCACCCGGCGCGATCGCCGCCGATCCGCTCTCCCCCGCCGGCCCGGCGACCGCCGCACCCGGCTCGAGCGTCGCGCCGACGACAGCTCCCGCGGGTTCCTCCGGGTCTCGCGGCGGCACGAGCGGTGTGACCACCACGACCGGCAGCGCAAAGCTCGACGGTGCCTCCCGCGGCGAGGCCAACGTCTGTCCGCAGCAGGGACCTCCGATCACGATCGGCCAGGTGGGCAGCTGGAGCGGCCTGATCGGCCAGAGCGTGAGCCAGGGAAAGACGGCCCTGCAGGTCTGGGCGCGGTACATGAACGATCACGGGGGCGTCGCGTGCCACCCGGTCCGCGTCATCAGCAAGGACGACCAGAGCGACTCCAGCCTCGCCACGTCGGCCGTCCAGAGCCTGATCCAGGACGAGAAGGTCTCCGCCCTCGTGGGGTCGTTCTCGATCATCTCCGTCGCCGGCTATGTCCAGGGCATCAAGAACTCCGGCGTCCCGACCATCGGCGGCGACGGCACGACCGAGCCGTGGACGACCAATCCCCTGCTCTTCGACGTCGGCGGCGCCATCCTCGAGCAGTACTTCCTGGCTGCCAAGGCACACGCGCAACGCGGTTTCACCAAGCTCGCGATCATCACCTGCGTCGAGGCGACGAGCTGCACCGACGCGGCCGAGTCACTGTCCTCCGGGCCACTCAGTGCCGAGGCCGCCGGTCAGCAGGTCGTGCTCAAGCAGACCACGTCGATCACCCAGGCCGACTACACCTCCGCCTGCCAGAGCGCGAAGAACGCCGGCGCGAACAGCATCTTCCTCGGGCTGGACGCGGCCTCGATCACCCGCTTCGCCGCGTCGTGCGACACCCTCGGCTACCACCCTCAGCTCTACACCGTCAGCCTCGCCGCCAGCTTCGACGTCGCGAGTCCCTCGCTGCAGGACTTCGAGATCCAGGTCGGCTCCCCCGTCTTCCCGTACACCGAGAACCGCACCGCGGCCCAGCACGTCTTCCACGAGGCGTTCGCGAAGTACGCGCCGGGCGTGAAGGTGAACTCCGGCGCGAGCCAGGCCTGGACGGCCGGGATGATGTTCGCCCGCGCGCTGGAGAAGCTCGGTCCGGCGGCGATCAGCCAGACCATCACCCCGGCCCACGTCCTACGCGGTCTGGGGATGATCAAGGCCGAGACCCTCGGTGGCCTCATCCCGAGCACGACCTACACCTTCGGGCAGAGCCACACCCCCGCCGGGAAGTGCGGGGCCATCCTGATCTTCCGCAAGGGCGCGTGGTCCGCCATCAACGGCGGGCGCTTCACCTGCGTCTGACCCCTCGCCGCTGTGAAGAAAGGGTGACACCCCTTACTCGTCAGTAAGGGGTGTCACCCTTTCTTGACAAGCTCGATCAGGAGGTCACGAGGCGCGGGTCGCGATGCTGAGCAGGACGACGGCGTCGGTGTCGGCGTGGAGGTCGTGGCGCCGGGGCGGGATCGCGAGGTGGTCGCCGGCGGAGCCGGTCCAGGTCTCGTCGCCGGCGTTCATGCGGACGGTGCCCTCGAGAACCTGGAGGGTCGCCTCGCCGGGGGCCTCGTGCTCGGCGAGGGCGTGACCGGCGGCGAGGGCGAGGAGCACCTGACGCAGGTCGCGGCCCTGGCCGCCGTAGATCGTGTGCGCGCTGCGGCCGTTGGCGGCGGCGCGGGCGATGTCCAGGTGTTCCTTCGCGAGGGCGGCCAGCGATTGGCTCTCCATCGTTCGTCCTCCGGTCGTCATTCGTCGTGCCAGATCGGCAGCGCCAAAGCATCCCCCATGCGCTTGAGCTGGTCGCGATGGAGGGAGGCGAGCCGGCTGAGCACCTGCTCGCCGTGCGGGGTCAGGACGACCCGGACGGCGCGGTTGTCGTCGGGGTGCGGCTGACGCACGACCAGGTCCTGGGCCTGCGCCCGGTTGATCAGCTCGACGACGCTGTGGTGCCGGAGCTGGAGCCGGTCGGCGAGCTCGTGAACCAACGCCCAGTCGCGGTCGGGGAAACCCTTGATCGCGAGGAGCAACTGGTACTGCTGCGGGGTCAGTCCGAGGGTGCGGACGATGTCCTCACTGAACCGCAGGTAGCGCCGGATGCCGAACCGGAACCGGGCGAGGGCCTCGAAGTCGGACTTCGTCAGCGGTTCCGAGATGGCCAGGGTCTCTGAGCCGACCTCCCGGCGCCGTCCTGCCACGGCCCTATCTCATCACGGGCGTCCCCGGCCGTCCCTCCGTTCACGCCCGCCCGCCGGTAAATATCGTGTTACGATAGAAAGCACCGCAGGAGGAAACGTGGCCGACCCATCGACGCGTGTGCTCGTCGCCGTGGACGCGGCCGGCAGCGCAACGGACGCCGTCGAGTGGGCCGCCGCCGAGGCGAGTGCCCGCGGACTCGGGCTGCGGGTCGTCCACGTCCTGCGTCCGACCCCGAGCCTGGACCCGTCGGGGTTCGACACCTACGCCCGGCTCCGGACCGCCGCGGCCGTCGCCGTCGAGGTTCTGGAGCAGGCCATGGACCGGGCCCGCCTGGTCGACTCCGACCTGAACGTCGACGGCGCCCTGCTCCGCGGGCCCGTGATCCGGACCCTGAGCGAGGCCGCGCTCTCCGCGCCGCTGCTCGTCGTCGGCCGCCGCCACCGCTCGGCCCCGCGCCGCCTGCTCTCCCCGTCCGTCGCCGGCCGTCTGGCCGCACGGACGCCGTGCCCGGTCGTTGTGGTCCGGCACCGTGACCTCGTGCCGATGCCCACCCCGCCCCGCGTGGTCGTCGGCGTGACGCCCGGCCCGGCGGGTCTCGCGGCCGTCGAGTTCGGGTTCGCCGCGGCCGCGCAACGCGGGGTGCCGCTCGCGCTCGTCCACGTCGCGCCCGAGGACGCGACGCTGAACGCGCTCGCGGGGGTGCCGCACGGCAGCCCCGCCACCACGGGCGAGGCCGCCGTGCGCGACCCGGAGATCCGGGCCGCCCTCACCGCGGGGCAGCAGCAGTTCCCCGACCTCGACGTCTCCGTCGCGGGTCCCGTGGGCGACGCGGCGACCGTGCTCCTCCGCGAGTCGGCGGGGGCAGCACTGCTCGTGCTCGGCTCCGCCGGGCGGAGCCCCCGCCGGCCGTGGGAACTGCGCTCAGTCGGGCAGCGACTGCTGCCGGCGGCACAGTGCCCGGTCGCCGTCGTCGGGTCGGCGGCCGCGCGCACCCGCCTGGGTGGCGGGGCCCGGGGCGGTCAGTCCCGCTCGCCCGCGGACGCGCGGAAGGCGCTCTGACACGAGACGCACAGGCGCGCGGCGGGCAACGCCTCCAGTCGCGCCGGCGGGATCGGCAGGCGGCAGCCGTCGCAGATGCCGTACTTGCCCTCGTCGAGCCGCTTCAGCGCGGCCTCGGTCTCCTCGAGCTGACGACGGGCCGCGGCCAGCAGCCGGGCCGCCAGGCGGGACTCCTCGGTCCGGGCACCCCCGACGGCCTGACCGTCGGCGTCGCGGGAGGACTCCACGTCGATCGACAACCGCGTGACGTCGTCGAGCTGCGTGCGCCACTGGGTCACGAGCAGCTCGCGGTAGTCCGGCAGGGTCTCGCCGGACCCGGCCGATTCGGTCTGCACCGAGACAGCGGACATGGGTGTCCCCTTTCAGAAATCCCGCAGTCGACACGGCGGGCGTCGGCAGCGGATCAGGCCACCCCGGCGGGCGGCTCTCCCTCCCACTATCGGCCCGTTTCCGCGCGACAACCAGAGGCGAAGCCGGACGACTCCGCGCTAAGCTGATTGCAGGATTTCGGCAAACAACCGCGTCACCGACCTGGGAGGTCAGCGTGGGCAGCCCCGCCCCGTCCGCGGCGGTCCAGGCGGTGCTCGACGCCGCCGGCGACGCCTCCGGCGCTCCCCCGGAGCTGCTCGGCGAGTACCTCGTTCTGCTGGAGCAGGCGGGACGCTCCGGCGAGCACGCCTCCGACGTGGACCTGGAGGCGATCCGCCACCTCGGCGCCCGCGCGGCCGACGAGGGCATCTCGGCCGAGGCCGCGGTCCGGCTGTACCTCGCCGCGGCCTGGCGACTGTGGCGCGAGCTCCCGATCGGGGCCGACCCCGCCGACCCCGCGACCGTGCGCTCCGCGGGCGAGGCCGTCCTGCGCGTGGTCGACGACGCCGTGGCGGCACTGGTCGCCGGCCACCAGGCCCGCCGCCGCGAGGCCGCGTACGAGGAGGAGCGCCAGCGGCGCCGGTTCGTCGACGACCTGCTCCGCGGCGACGCCGATGTGGCCGCACTCGTCGAACGCGCCGAGCCGTTCGGTCTCGACCTCGCGCGTCCGCACCAGATCGCCCTCGCGTTCCCTCTCCGCGGCGGCGCCTCCGCGGAGGGCGCAGCAGCGACCCTGGAGCGCAGCGTCGTCGACCGGTTCGGCGACCGCGAGGTGCTCGTCGCCGACAAGGACGACGTCGTGGTCGTACTCGTCCCCGAGACCGAACCCGACCCCCGTGGTGACGTGGGAGACCTGCTGCACAGGGAACTGACGAAGCATCACGGCGGCACGTGGGGCATCGGCGTCGGCCGTCCCCACAGTGGCGCGTACGGGATCGCCCGCTCCTACGAGGAGGCCCGCGAGGCGCTCGCACTGATGCGGCGGCTGCCGCTGGACACCAACGTCCTCCGGGCGCGCGACCTGCTCGTCTACCGCGTCGTCGCCCGCGACCACGCCGCGATCGCGGACCTGGTCCACGCCGTGTTCACCCCACTGCTCGCCGCCCGGGGCGGGCCCGAACCACTGCTGCGGACGCTCGAGACGTACTTCGCCGTCGGCGGCAACGTCACCGAGGCCGCGCGCCGGCTGCACCTGTCGGTCCGAGCCGTCGACTACCGCCTGGAGCGGGTCGCCGCGCTGACCGGGTTCGCGGTCAGCGAGTCCCACGACCGGTTCACGCTCAACGTCGCCGTCGTCGGGGCCCGCCTGCTCGGGTGGCCCAACAACCAGGAACTACGCCTGCCCTGACCGCACGGGCTCGGCGCTCTCGAGAGCGGCCGGCAGGCCCAGGTAGACCTCGCGGACGACGGGGTCGGCGAGGACCTCCGCCGGCGGGCCCTCGGCAAGGACGGCACCGGCGTCGAGGACGACGACCCGGTCGGCGGCGTCGACGACGTGCCGCGCGTGCTCGACCAGCAGCACCGCGGCGTCGGGGGCGAGCTCGCGAACCAGGCGCAGCATCCGGTCGGCCTCGGCGCGGCTCAGCCCCGCCGCCGGCTCGTCGAGCAGCAGGACGGCGGGCTGCAGCGACGCGGCGCGGGCGATCTCGACCAGCCGCGCGGTGCCGTGCGCGAGGGAGCCCGCGTCCCGGTCCGTCAGGTCGGCGAGGTCCGCCGGCAGGTCCGGCTCGGGCCGGCCGTGCCAGCGCGCCGGCAGGGCGAGGTTCTCCCGCACCGTGAGCCGGCCGAACAGGCCGCCGGACTGCAGGGTCCGCACGATCAGCCCGTCGCGGCGGCCGGCGACGCGGACCGTCCCCGCCGCGGGCCGCACCGCCCCGGCCACCGCGTCGAGCAGGCTCGTCTTGCCTGCGCCGTTCGCCCCGACCAGGGCGACGATCTCCCCCGGTTCGACCGTCAGATCCACGCCGTCGACGGCCGTCCGCGTCCCGTAACGGACCGTCAGTCCCCGGACGGTGAGCGCCCCCGAGGTCGGCTGCGTCGCGCCGCGCAACGCCGGCCGCCGCACCGGGCGGCGCAGGCTGACCAGCCCACCGGGCCGGAGCAGAACGACCGCGAGCAGCACGACCGGCGACACCAGCGCCGCCAGGTCGGGGGCATCGGCCTGGCGCAGGATCTCGGGGGCCACCGTGAGCAGCACCGCCCCGAGCAGCGCACCCCACGGCGACTCCAGCCCGCCGAGCGCAGCGGCCGAGAGGATCGGCAGCGCGGTCAGCGGGTGGGACTGCTCCGGTGCGACGGTGCCGAGCTGATACGCCGTCAGGGCGCCGGCGAGACCGGCCAGAGCGCCCGCGACCACCAGCGCCGCGATCTGCGCCCGCACGACCGGCAGGGCGAGTCCGGCGGCCGCCCGGTCGTGCTCACGGCCGGCGACCAGCGCCCCACCGAGCCGCGATCGCGCGAAGGTGCGCAGCGCGAGGAACGCGAGCGCGGTGACCACGAAGACGGTGGCCGTGAACCGGTGCCCGCCCAGGTCGAGGCCCGCGACGGAGGCGGTGGACAGCGTCCGGTCCTCGGCGGTGCCGGCGAACCGCGGCCAGGTGAACAGCGTGCCGTGGACGGCGGCGCCGAACGCGACGGTCAGCAACGCGAACGGCAGGCCGGTGACGCCGCGGGCGACGAAGATCCCGAGCACGGCGGCGGCTCCGGCTGCGGCAACCGCGCCCGCCACCAGTGCGAGCGGGAACGGCCAGCCCGCCTCGGCGGCGCAGCGGGCGGCGACGATGCCGCCGACCCCGGCGAGCGCGGGCTGCGCCAGACAGAGCCGACCGCCCCATCCGGTGAGGACGACGTGGGTCGCGGCGAGCAGGGCCGTGATGGCCGCGAGCTCGGCGATCGTAGCCTGATAGGCCGTCAGCAACGGGGTGACGGCCAGCGCGAGCACGAGCAGGCCCGCCGCCGGGACGAGACGTCCGGTGCCCGGCGGGTGGGTCGGGCCGGTGGCGAGGGCGGTGTCCCGCGACTCCCGCGCGCGGCGGGCGCGGCGGGCCAGCAGCGCGAGACCAGCGACCGCGAACGGGACGCTCTCCCCCAGCCCGGGGACGTCCTGGTACTTGACCGCCACGCTCTCCAGCACGCCGATCGAGACCGCCGCGCCGAAGGCGATCGGGAGGCTGACCAGCAGGCCCGCGACCGCCGCCGCGGCCGGCTTGAGCAGGAAGAACAGGGTGAGCGCGGTGGCGTCGAGGTAGAGCAGCGGGGCGAGCAGCACCCCGGCCAGGCCCGCGAGCACGGCGGCGAGGACGTAGCAGCCGGCCTCGATGCGCCCGCGCCGCAGGCCGATCAGCACCGCCCCGAGGGCGTTGTCCGCACACGCCCGCCAGGCGAGGCCGGCCGTGGTGAGGCGGAGCACGGCCGCCCCCGCGCCGACCGCGATCACCGCGACCGCGATGACGAGGAGCTGATGGGCCGACAGCGTCGTGCCGGCGACGTCGAAGCGGGCGGAACCCCAGGGCGCGACGAACTGGACGTCCCGCCCGAAGAACAGGACGCAGCCCGCGGTGAGCACACCACCCCAGGCCAGGCTCGCCACCGCGGCGGTGATCGGACGGTCCGGCCCGATCACGCGCGCCGCGGCCGCGCTCACCCCGCCGCAGGCCGCGGCCACCGCGAGGGCAGCCACGAACGCGACCGCTCGTGGCTGCCCTCCCCCCGTGCTGGTGTGGTGGTAGACGTAGGCCGCCGCCGCCGCGACTCCCCCGAGGGAGAGGTCGACGTTCCCCGTCGTCCGGTGCACGACGAGCAGGCCGAGGGCGGCCAGCCCGTACATCGCCCCGAGCGGCAGGCCGGTGAGGGCCAGGTCCAGCACGTGTGAGGCTCCGTCAGGTCAGGTCAGGTCAACGGCGGGGTCAGCCGATGCGGTCGAGCTGAGCGTCGGCGATCGCCTCACCCAGCACGACCGTGAGCACCCGGCCGTCCGGCGTCGTCAGCCGGAGCGTCGGTCCGGTCGCCCGCGCCGACGAGCGGCTACCCGCGACCGTGTGCGTCGCGCTGCCCGGCAGCACCAGCTCGATGCCGGCGGCCTGGAGCGCGGACAGGTCCGGCGTCCCCGGCCCCGGCTCGAAGCCCTTCGGCGTCAGGCGGAAAGCCTGCCCACCGACGGTGATGCCCGAGACCAGGCTCGTCGCTGCACCCTCCCCCGCGGCGCCGTCGGCGACGGCGCGGGCGTCGAGCACGATCTGCTCGATGTGCAGGGTGCCGAGGACGACGTCGAGCAGGACGACCTTCGACGTCGACAGCGACCCGGTCGCAGCCGGCCCGGCCAGGGCACGGACGTCACCGACGCGCGCCGTGACGCCCGGCGCGAGGTCGGCGACGACGGCCGCGGCCTCGGCCAGCGGACCGTCGGTGATCCGGACGCACGCGTCGCCGCCCGGCCCGCCGAAGGCGAGCTGAGAGTCCTGCGGCGGACGGCCGGCGACCTTGGCCCGGCTCGGCTCGCTGATCGCGCCGGTCGGCAGCTCCGCGCCGGTGAAGGCGTTCGGCAGACCGGCCGCGTCGCTGTACGGGCTGTAGAACGGCGAGGCGACCGCCTGGCCGAACCCGGTGCGGTCGACCGAGGCCTCGGCCAGCGGCGAGCTCACGTCCGGCGGCGCGATGGTGCCGCCGTCGAGGACGGTGTCGTTGTCGCTGTAGGTCACGAACAGCCCGCGGGCGACGGCCTTGCCGGCGCGCAGGGTCTTCGCGGGGCCGGCCTCGGGTGCGACCGACAGCGTCGTGGTGCCGCACAGCTGGGTCGCGGCCTGGGCGGGGGTCGCCAGCGCGGCGGGGACGCCGGCGGCGAGCACCGCAGCCAAGGCCGGGACCAACACCGGGCGGGTCCAACGGGCCGTCATCAGACACCTGCCGGGGTGTAGAGCTTGCCCACGCGGACCCACGTGCCGTTCGTCACCTGGACCGTCGCGGTCAGGTCGTAGGGCAGGTGCTCGTCGTTGGCGTAGCTCAGCGGTGGGACCAGGTCACCGAAGGAGAACGTCCGACCGGACTCCAGCGCCGAGATCAGCCCGGTGCGCTCGAAGCCGCCGATCTTCACGCCCTCGATGAGCAGCTTCGTGCCGAGGCAGCCGACGATCGAGAAGAACTGCAGCCGCGACTCCGGGTAGAACTTCTTGATCGCGCCGCACTGCTCCGCGAACGCCGCGCTCGAGGCGCCGGTGAACGGGCTGGAGGAGAGCATCCCCTCGCCCGCCTTGCCGGCTCCGCGCAGGATCACCGGGTCGTCGGTGTTGTTGTACGAGATCGACACCGGCACGTTCCAGCCGAGCTGGTCCTTGGCCTGGAGGCACTTCACGGTGCCGAGGTTCTCGGTGATGACGATCAGCGCCTCGGCGCCGGACGCGCGGGCGGCGACCATGCGGCTCGCGCAGTCGGGCGCACCGGGCGCGGTGGCGCCGTTGAACACGACGTCCGCACCGAGCTTCTTCGCCACCGCGGTGAAGTACTTCGTGCAGTTCGAGACCGCCTCGACGTTGACGTAGACGACGGCCAGCTTGGTGAGCTTGCGCTCGGACACCAGGTGCTGAACGTTGCCGGCCATCTGGCGGCCGCAGGGGTTCGTGACCGGGAAGAGCATCGGCTCGCCGAACTCACGGTCGTCCGAGCCCGACGGGAACACCGGCACCTTCGCGGCACGGATGACCGGCAGCGCGGCCTGCGTCGTGAACGGCGAGAAGATCCCGGCGAACGCGAAGACCTTGTCCTGCTCGATGAGCTTCTGGACGACGGCCTTGCCGCGGACGGGGTCGAACTGGTCGTCCTCGACGACGAGCTCGAACTTCGTGCCGCGGACGCCGCCGGCGGCGTTGGTCTGGGCGATGACGGCCTGGACGCTCTCCATCATCGCGGTCCCGACCGAGCCGAGCGGGCCCGAGAGCGGGAAGACGCCGCCGAGCTTGACCACGGCCGGTCCGGCCGCCGGCTTCTTGCCGCCCCCGGTGACGGCGGCGACGCCGTCCTTGGTCCGGCTCACGGCGTCGGTGGCCGCGGACGCGCCGGGGGCCGGGGTGGTCCCCGGGGCAGCGGAGTCGCCGGGCGCGCCCGGAGCGGGTGAACCGGTCGGCGCGGCGCTCGGGTCGGTGGCCGGCAGCGCGGGGTCGACGGTGTCGGCCCCGGTGTCGAGGACGGGGGTCTCGGGCTGGCTCTCGACGGTCGCGACGGCGTCCGGGCCGGCGGCGGTGTCGTCGTCGGAACCGGAACATCCGGCGGCCAGCAGCGAGGCCGCCAGGACGGCGACCAGCGCGCGGGGGAGCTTCACAGGGGGCCCTCCGGCAGAGGTGGAAACAGGGGCATTTCGGGTCAGGAGAGCCTAAGCTAAGTTCTGTATCGTTCGACAAGAAACTGTCGTGGATTCGGAGCGTGAGAATGGCCACCGAGCGCGTGCTGCCCGACCCGGGGGCGGGCCTCGACCCGGCGACGATGCCCGCCCACTGGCTGCTGGCCCAGATGGGCAAGACCGTCATGCGGCCCGGGGGCGGCGTCGTCAGCGACGTCATGCTCCGGAACCTGAACATCGGCCCCGAGGACGACGTCGTCGACCTCGCCCCCGGCCTCGGCACCACCGTCCGCCGCGTCGAGGCCCTGCGCCCGCGCAGCTTCCACGGCCTCGACCGCACCGAGGTGGAGGCCGAGCGCTCCCGCCGCCAGGTCAGCGCGGTGCCGTACACCTGCGTCGTCGCGCACCCGTCCGACACCGGCCTGCCGACCGGCTCGGCCAGCGTGATCTACGGCGAGGCGTGCCTGAGCCTGGAGACGAACACGAGCAAGGCCGCGATCCTCACCGAGGCGGCCCGGCTCCTGCGCCCGGGCGGCCGCCTCGGCCTGCACGAGTTGCTGCTCACCCCGGACGACCTGCCGGCCGAGCGCAAGCGTCAGGTCGGGATCGAGATCAGCCAGGCCGTCCGCGTCGGCGCCCGGCCCCTGACCCGCGCCGAGTGGACCGACCTGCTCGCCGAGCACGGCTTCCGGGTGACGCTGTTCGAGCCGTCCCCGATGCTGCTGCTCTCCCCCGCCACGGTCGTCCGTGACGAGGGCGTCGCCGGCACCGCCCGGATGGTCGGCAACATCCTCCGCCGCCCGGTCGTCACCCGCCGGGTCGCGCACCTCTGGCGCGTCATGCACCGGCTCCGCCACAACCTCGGCGCGACCGCGATCATCGCCGTCCGCGACTGACGTTGCGTCCGAAGATGTGGCTGCTATTGCGGCCACATCCTCGGACGTCCGCGAGGGTCAGTGCCGGAGGAGCTCCTCCTCCTTCATGCGGTCGCTGAAGGCCTCGACCCAGGTCCAGCCGGTGACGACCTCGCGGGTGTCGCCGCGGCGCCGGGTCATGCCGCCCTGGGCGCGGTAACCGCCCCAGCGCGCCTTGTTGAAGCCGGAGAGCTGCTGGGCCGGGTCGCCGACGAAGTCCCAGACGCCGGCCTCGCCGAGGTCGTAGCTCGCGCCGGTGACGTAGCCGTCGGCGTCGACCTCGAACTCGGCGCCGACGTGATTGGCCTCGGCGATCGCCTGGTTGCCCTCGGCGACGATGCCGGCACCCCAGCGGCGGCGGCCCTTGGTGATGTTGCCGAACTCGATCGTCCCGTCCGCGTACTTGTTCGCGAAGATGTTCCAGACGATCTGGACGTCGGTGTAGTACGGGTACTCCTTCCACTCACTGCCGTGGCGGAAGTAGACCTGGTCGAAGAAGATCGGGCCCTCGACCTGCTCGCCGAGGATCGTCCCGGTCAGCCAGTACGGCTGGCTCGCGTAGGCCAGCGGCTCGTCGCGCATCGAGGACAGGAACTGGCCGCCGAGGGTCGGGCGCGGGCCGCTCAGCGAGAGCAGCGAGCCCTCCTCCCACGTCATCGCGTTGTCGTCGATGCGGAGATCGATCGGCTCCTCGTGGTCGCCGGAGAGCATCCCCTTGGTGATCCAGCGGCGGAAGTCCGGCTCGATGGTGCGGACCATCTCGCCCTTCGCGCTGCGCTTCGAGCCCTCGTGCAACTCCATGCGCCCGCCGCCGTTGTGCAGCAGGTACAGGCCACCGGTCATCGGGCCGATGAACTTGCGCTCGAGCACGTACACGGTGCCCGACTCGGCGCGGAACCCGCCGTAGAGGTACTGCGACTGCAGCGACAGACCGGCGATCGACGTGTGCGGCAACAGCTCGGAGAACTTCGGGGTGTACGTGCCCACGACGGGCGCGTAGTGGAAGTCGCCGAAACGCTGATCGTCAGTCATGTGTCCTCATCTGGTTGTGGTCAGGGCCCGGTACTGCTTGCGCAGCGCGCGCTTGTCGAGCTTGCCCATGTCGTTGCGGGGCAGGTCGGTCACGAGTTCGTAGGAGCGCGGACACTTGTAGCCCGCGAGCTCGGTGCGGCAGAACGCGTCGAGGTCGGCGACGTCGACACCGGCGCGGGCCGGCACGACGAGGGCCAGCAGCGTCTCGCCGAGGTCGTCGTGCGGGACGCCGATCGCGGCCACCTCGGCCACGTCCGGGTGGCGGTTCAGGACCTGCTCGCACTCGGCCGGGTAGAGGTTCACCCCGCCGGAGACGACCATGTCCGAGACGCGGTCGGTGATGTAGACGAAGCCGTCGTCGTCGACGTGCCCGACGTCGCCGAGGGTCGCGACGCCGGTGGCGAGGTAGGCGCGGGCACTCTTCGCCTCGTCGCCGAGGAAGCGGATCGCACGGCCCGGCGGGAGGGTGATGCCGAGGACGCCGGTGGTCCCGCGCGGCTGCACGACGCCGTTCTCGTCGTACGCCTCGATCGTGAGTCCCGGCACCGCACGGCCGACCGAGCCGGGGTGCGCCAACCAGTCGGCGCTGTTGATCCGGCAGACCGTCCCGATCTCGGAGCCGCCGTAGGACTCGGTGAACACCGGACCCCACCAGTCGATCATCGCGCGCTTGACGTGTTCGGGGCACGCGGATCCGGTGTGGGCGACGGCGATCAGGCTCGAGACGTCGTACCGGTCGCGGACGTCGGGGGCCAGCGCGAGCAGGCGCGTCAGGTGGGTCGGGACCAGGACGGTCGAGGTCACCCGGTGCTCGGCGATCTGGCGCAGGACCTCCTCCGCGTCGAAGCGCGGCAGGACGACGACCGGCCGGCCGGCGAGCAGGTGGCGCAGCGCGGTCAGGGGACCGTTGTGCTGCAGCGGCCCGACGACGAGGTGCGGGCCGTCGGGGAACCCGGGCTCGGCGGCGACGGCCTCGACGTAGGCGCGGGCATCGGTGATCGAGGGGTCGCGCAGCCACTGGACCTCGGTCGCGCCCGCGCGGCCCGTGGTGCCGGAGGTGAAGACCAGCAGGGGGCGGACCGTGCGGCCGGCGAGTTCGAGCTCGACCGGCGAGGTGCTGACGAATGCGTCCCACTCGGGGCCGGGGTGGACGACGACCCTGGCGTCTGACGCTGCCTCAGAAATGGCGGCACGGGATCCCTCGCCGATGACCGCGAGGGCACACCCGGTGTCGGTGAGCTCGTGGGTGAACTCGCGCGCCGTCGCCTGGCGGTGCAGGGCCACGGTGCCGACGCCGGAGAACAAGCCGGCGAGGTGGGTGATCAGCGTCGGGACGGTGTTCTCCCCCGTCACGCCGACGCGGGCGCCGGGCGGCAGCGCCGACAGCGCCGCGGCTGCGCCGCGGAGCTGTTCCGCGAGCTGGGACCACGTGAGAACGCCACGCGCGTCGCGGATGGCCGCGCCGTGCGGATCGTCCGCCGCACGCGTGCCGATACCGGCCAGGTACATCGACCCTCCGCGCCCGGGCATGTAAGTGGTGTCGCTCTAAAGTAAGTACAGGCCAGCGCGAAAGCAAGTGTTACTGTTCACCGAGTCCAGTTATTCGCTGTCCGCCGACCCGGAGGTGTGTGGCCGGTGAGCACGCCCGTGGCCGCTGAGCTCTTCGCCTCCCTGGAGCCGCTCACGCTGGCCGGCAGCCGGTGCACGACGTGCCGGACCGTGCAGTTCCCGAGGGCCGCCCAGTGCGCGCACTGCGCCGGTGAGGCCGTCGAGGTGATCGATCTGCCGACGACCGGGCGCGTCTGGACCTGGACCGTTCAACGCTTCGCCCCCAAGGCCCCCTACGTGCCCCCGGCGAACGGATTCGCGCCGTACGCCGTCGGCTATGTCGACCTCGGGGAGGTGCTGGTCGAGTCGATACTCCGCTACGACCTGGAACGCGGACTGCCGGCGATCGGGGACGAGGTGACGCTGGTGGCCGTTCCCGCCGACGGGGAGAACGTCACCTACGCCTTCGCGCCCGTGGGAGCGGCATGAGCGCCGAGGTCTACATCGTCGGGGCGGGCATCCACCCCTTCGGACGGCACGAGGGCGTCAGCGGTGCGGACCAGGCGGTGGTCGCGACCCGCGCCGCCCTCGCCGACGCCGGGCTGAGCTGGGACAAGATCGAGATCGCCGTGGGCGGTTCCAACACCGGCAAGCCGGACTCGCTGGTGGCCCGGCTGGGGCTCACCGGTGTCGCGTTCACCGGCGTCCGCAACGGGTGCGCGACCGGCGGTGTCGCCCTCGCGGCCGCGGCCAACGCGCTGCGGGCCGGGGCGGGAGAGGTCGCAGCCGTCGTCGGTTTCGACAAGCACGAGCGCGGGGCGTTCGCGTCCGACCCGGCGGCCTACGGACTCGGCGCCTGGTACGGCTCCACGGGCCTGATGGTCACCACGCAGTACTTCGCGATGCGGACCCGGCGGTACCTGCACGAGCACGCGGTGCCGGAGCTGACGCTGGCTCAGGTGGCTGCGCGGGCCAGCCGGGGCGGGGCCGCCAACCCGAACGCGTGGCGGCGGCGGGAACTCTCGGTGGAGGAGGTCCTCGCCGCGCCGATGGTCTCCGACCCCCTGACCAACCTGATGTTCTGCCAGCCGAACGAGGGCGCGGTGGCGCTGATCCTCGCGCGCGGGTCGCGAGCGTTCGACCTCTGCGAACGGCCGGTGCGCCTGGCCGCGGTCGCGGTGCGCACGCGCGGCCCGGGCTCGTTCGAGGTCTACAGCCCGTGGCTCTCCCCCCAGCGGGGCGGCAGCCCGACGGTCGCCGCGTCGACCGACGCGTTCCGGACCGCGGGCATCACCGCCGCCGACGTCCAGGTCGCGCAGGTGCAGGACACCGACTGCGGCTCGGAGCTGATCCACCTCGCCGAGACCGGCCTGTGCGCCGACGGCGAGCAGACGGCGCTGCTGGCCGACGGCTCGACCGAGGTCTCCGGCCGGCTGCCGATCAACACCGACGGCGGGTGCCTCGCGAACGGCGAGCCGATCGGTGCGTCCGGGCTGCGGCAGGTGCACGAGATCGTCCGCCAGCTGCAGGGCCGCGCGGCCGGGGCGGCCGTCCCGTCGCGGCCGAGCGTCGGCTTCACCCACGTGTACGGAGCGCCGGGGGTCTCGGCGTGCACCGTGCTGACCACCGAGGAGCGCTCATGACTCCGGATCCCGCGGCCTGGGCCGCCGAGGCCCGCGCGTGGCTGGCGGCGACCGTCGGCCCCGCCTCGACCGAGGCCGCCCGACCCGACCTCGCGGTGTTCCGGAACCTGACGGATGATCAGGAGACCGAGCTGCTCGACGCGATCCGCGCGTACCGGCGGGCGCGCTTCGAGGCCGGGTACGGCGCGCTGACCCTCCCCGAGGAGCACGGCGGGGCCGGGCTGCCGGCGTCGTTCGCGGCGATGTTCTCCCAGTTGGAGACCGAGTACGCCGTCCCGCCGTCGACGGAGCTGATCAGCGTCACGACCGGCCTGGTCGCACCCGCGATCGCGCTGTACGGGACGCCCGAGCTGCGTGCGCAGTTCCTGGAGCCGCTGCTGCGGACCGACGTCCTCGCCTGCCAGCTGTTCAGCGAGCCGGGCGCGGGGTCGGACCTCGCCGCGGTCGCGTGCCGTGGGGTGCGCGACGGCGAGGAATGGGTCCTCGACGGGCAGAAGGTGTGGTCGTCCGGGGCGCGGCACGCGGACCTCGGCCTGCTGCTGGCGCGGACCGACCCGTCCGTCCCGAAGCACAAGGGGATCACGGCGTTCCTCGTCCCGCTCGACCTCGCGGGAGTGACGGTGCGTCCGATCCGTCAGATGAGCGGTGGGTCGAGCTTCAACGAGGTGTTCCTCGACGGCGTCCGCGTCCCCGACTCGCTGCGTATCGGCGAGGTCGGCCAGGGCTGGGCCGTCGCGACCGCGACCCTCGCGTTCGAGCGCCAGGCCTCCGGCACCGGGAACCGGCGCAAGGGCGGGTCGTTCGACGACGTCCTCGCGCTCGCCCGGGCCCGGGGCGTCGCCGGCGACCCGGTCGTCCGTCAGCAGCTGGCGGACCTGTACGTCCGCAGCGTCCTCAAGGCCTGGACGGCCCAGCGCGTCGCCCGCGCCGCCGCGGCCGGCGTCTCCCCCGGCCCCGCGGGGTCCGTCGGCAAGCTCGTCGCCTCCGACCTGCTCGTGCGGACCGGCGAACTCGCCGCCGACCTCGCCGGGAACGGGATCCTCGGCGACACCGGCGACGGCACCTTCGCGTGGACCGAGCACCTCCTCGGCGCCCCCGGCTACCGCCTCGCCGGCGGCACCGACCAGATCCAGCGCAACGTCATCGCCGAACGCGTCCTCGGCCTTCCCCCCGAGCCCCGCGTCGACAAGGACCTCCCCTTCTCCGACCTCCCCCGCGGCTGACCCCCCACCCCCGCCGCGTCCCCGCCCCGCCCCCGGGGTTGCGCTTCACTCGCCGCAGCCAGGCCTCACTCGC